>JABDAE010000041.1 GCA_013289325.1 Chlamydiota bacterium | reverse complement strand
CTACAGGACCTATAGCAAGCACTCTCGCTTAATCCATAGCTCTTTCCCAAATGGAAATAAGTTCGATATTCCCTTAAGTACTCTAAGGCCATCAGAAGCTTATCCTCTATGCTTAGCCCACCCTTTCTTCCAGCCTTTCGGTACCTATTATTCCTTGCCTTCTCTAACACCCTTATCATTTTTTCTTCCAAAAAAAGTAAAAGGGAATACCTGACAATATGAGCAGAAGACCCATTCCAGAATTTCGCAAATCGCCAATAAAGATATAAACGATAAAGAGGATCGCAATCAATACATAAAGCAAGGGTGTAAAGGGATATCCCCAAATTTTAGCCGGTCTATCGGCCACTGCCATTTTTTTTCTTAAGATAAATAGACTAAAGATTGTCAGCGCATTAAATAAAAGAGAGCCAAATATGGCATAGGTCAACAAATCGCTATATGTGCCGCTAAGTGTTAGCAAAGAGGCAAAAATGCACTGATACACTAAGGCTGTAGAGGGCGTTTCATACTTAGGGTGAATTTTGCCCATTCCTTCAAAAAACAAACGATCTTTAGCCATCGAATAATAAAGTCTTGCGCTTAAAAGGATGATACCGTTGATGCAGCCAAAGGTTGAAATTAAAATGGCGATGACGATAAAGACTTTTCCAAAGTTTCCAAGCACAAGTTCTGCAACGGTTGCTGCAATGCGCCCTTCAGGGACTTGCGCCATCTGATCGATCGGCACGATGTATAAATAGGCAACAGTTGAGAGCGTATAAAGGATGGTAGTTAAAGAGGTGCCAATTAATAATGCCAAGGGCAAATTTTTGCGTGGGTTTCTGATCTCTTCTGCGACAAAAGAGACTGAGTTCCATGCGTCGTAGGCAAATAAAGCCTTTGACATGGCGACGGCAAATGCAGCAAAAAAACTAAGATTGAGCGTTTCGTTGATTTTGGGTGTAAAAACAGGGGTGAAATTGTGAACTGATCCACCTCCAAAAATAAAAACGATGGCGATTAAAAATAAAAGGGCCGCGACCTTGGAAACGGTGAAAATATTTTGCACCAAAGCGCCAAGCTTAATTCCTTGGATGTTGAGGATACTTAAGATAATGATCGCACAAATAGCGATAAGTTGCACTGAACTAATGGAAAATAGGGAATTGGCATAGAGGATTTGCGATTCAGCGATAATAGGGAAAATTGCGCCAAGATATTTGGCAAAAGCAATGGAGACGGCGGCAATGACACCGGATTGGATGACTAAAAAGGCTGTCCATCCATATAAAAAGCCCACAATGGGGGAATAGGCCATGCGCAAAAAGACATAAGGTCCTCCCATTTTAGGAATGGCTGCGGCAAGTGAACCAAGACTTAATGCCCCACAGATTGTAAACAATCCGCCCAATAGCCACATTAAGATCAGAAGACCTGGCGTTTGGATATAGGTGCTCATGATAGCAGGAGCTATGAAAATACCGGAGCCAATCATCGAACCGACGATTAGGGTCGTGGCGTCAAAGACTCCAAGGGGATTGCGATGGTGAGTATTGCCATTAGACATGTGCCGATCTTATTCGCAATCAATTTTGAATTTCAAGTTATATTTTTAAACGAAAGTAGATGTTGTTTTTTTTTGTTATAATAATATTTTGTAATTTTACAAAATCAATATTTGAAGTTAAATCTTTTTTTGAGGGCTATCGATTATAAACGTTTAATGTGTGTATAAGTAAATTTGACTACCCTTTTTTACAGCAAAAAAAATTGACTAAAATATCTTGCCGCATTAATTGCCACCTTAGCTTTGAAGCTAATTTACGATCGCAATCTCGTATTTTTGAGTTTTGTAAATGGTTCCTAATACACCTCAAGACCTCTTTTCTTTCAATCGGAAATCCTATCTTCCATTTTTTTTCAAAGGTCTTTAGCTTTGCGATAAGAATGTCGATATGAATTTGGTGCTTTACCTCCAACACACAGTCGTCTTGCAAAGATTTTAATTTTGTAAAAGCTTTTAGGCCTAATTGCCATATATTTTTAGTTAAAGAAATATGAGTCAAAATCTTGGCGGCATAGTAAAGAACTACTTTCGCTTGCTTTCCATTATTCTCTAATAAAGCGATCCGATTTTCAATTTTTAAAATGTCAGTCTCATTTTTCAGATCGATTTTGCATAAGAAGACGTCAGCTTTTTGTCGATAATAAATAGGTGAATTGTCATTTAAGGAAATTGAGAGCAAAATCTTTTTAGGATCTTCATTTTCGAATACATTTGCTATATCAAATATATAGCATTTTAAAATCTGTGATTTAATTATAAGTATATCTATTGTGGAGGTGTCTCTGTTTAATTCTCCTCTTCTCGCCTCTAGGAGTAGGTGTTCAATTTCATGCAACTCAGTGTATATTCCATGAGTATACTTATAACGTTTAGAATGTAGATCGCGGCCCTTGGATAATTTTAGAAAGGCAATCTGAGTTTGCAACTTGTTGAGTCTTTTCTCACAATA
This sequence comes from Chlamydiota bacterium, assembly GCA_013289325.1. Lineage (GTDB taxonomy): Bacteria > Chlamydiota > Chlamydiia > Chlamydiales > Parachlamydiaceae > JABDAE01. Next base: position 19,655 of record JABDAE010000041.1, on the reverse strand, counting down.
GGTTGTCAAGTGTTTATGAGTGTGCAACGACCTATTTGATTGTGCATTTGGAAAGGTTAAAGACATTGATTGCTCACCACAAAAAACTGTGCGATTTTGGTTAGCTTTTAAGTCGATAACTGGGGTAGATAAAATATCGCTCGCTTCATTTTTTTCAAGGTTTATATCGGTTCCAAATACTCCTGCGCCAAGCTTTGCTGTTGCAGCTGCTGTTTCTAAGTTTAATGTCGCCTCTTGGGCTAGAATTTGCAAAGTTACATTTGGAGGCTGGTGGCGGATGTTAAGGCGTAAACTCTCTTTACCCTCTTTATCGCTTCCCGAACTTTGTGAACTTTCTAAGCTTACTGAAACCTGACCGGGAAGCCTTTCAGTGTCGCCATTTGAACGAGGAGTGGCTATATGGACGGTAATTTTCGGAATCCTCATAGATTCCCCCATAGATTCCCCCATAGATTCCTTTGTATGAAAGGTTTCTGCTCTCCTGAGGTTAAATTGCAAAGATTGAAGATGACTAAGGCGATGTAGTGTCATTTGGATAATCTCTTGAAAGTTATATATACAACTAGCCAAATTTCAAGCAAAGCAATTATCCTAAAAACGGCAGTTGGAGACGCTAACTTGACACAACCTTCTGAACTGCAGTCACATTTTGATGGGGTGGTCCTTCACCATTTGGGAATGTCCCACCCCATTGCAAAGTGATTCTAATTCAAGATCTTGCATTAATTTGCCATCTCGAACTGCCGTTTCTAGGTTTAACAAAAATCAAACTTTGCCCCGTTTCTGGATCACCCTAGAAGTGAGTTTACCTCAATCGCCAGGAACCGTTCCACAAACTGTTGGGGAGCTCATACGGTTCTCTTCATAATCGCTTTTACACAGCTGTTTAAAAGATGGCTCACTTGGGCTTGGGCAAAGCTATATGGCGGGGTAGAGGTTTAACTGCACTATTCAAGGTCTTAAGTTTTTTGCAAAAAAACACTTGCCTTATGAGTTAAAATAGTTTTAAATGTCCATCAATCTTATGTTCATGCAGGAGGAATATCGTGGCGCTAAAGAAAACTGAGATCGACAAATTTAAAAAGAAATTACAAGATCTACGCAGCAAGCTTTCCCATTCAGTGCAAGGGTCAACAGCTGAGGTGAAAAAAGTGGATGAGGGCACAGGGTATTCTCAACACCAAGCAGATCAAGGCACCGATGACTTTGATCGAACAATTAGCCTTGAGGTGACCTCTTGCGAATATAATATCTTGCGCCAGATCGATCGGGCACTTGAAAAAATCGAAGAAAATACCTATGGCATTTGCGATGTGACTAACGAGGCAATTCCTCTTGCTCGCCTTGAAGCTGTCCCTTATGCGACGATGACAGTAAAAGCGCAAGAGCAACTTGAGAAAGGATTAATTTAAAAATCCATAGTCGATGAATAGATTTTTGCCTCTTTGGATCGGACTTTTAGTGTTGATAGCAGACGTTGCTACCAAATATTTGACTCATCATTATTTGCCGTTAATTGGAATAAGTACTTTCCTGTATCCATATGGGGGGATTGCAGTCTTTCAAGACTTTTTTGGCATTGATTTTTCTATTAATCACCATATCAATACGGGCGCTGCTTGGGGGCTTTTTAAACAATACCAGCTTCCACTTCTTTATTTGCGCATGGGGCTGCTTTTCTTTTTAATTGTCTTTGCCACGCGTTTTAATAAAAACTCTAAATGGGATATTCCTTTTGCTCTGATTATTGCAGGGGCAATTGGCAATATTTTGGATTATTTTCTTTATGGCCACGTGATCGATATGATTCACTTTGTCCTTTGGGGATACGATTTTCCCGTATTCAATCTTGCCGATAGTGCCATTTTCTTAGGGATATTTTCTCTATTTTTTCTTTCCAAAGCCGATAGTTCCAATGGAACTCGTTGTAATAAAATATGACTATACAACAGATTAAAAGAGAAAACGCTCCCGTTGCCATGGAAGCGTCTAAATGGTTATCTATTCAAGTACTGCTAGATGAAGTTGAAATGGAGGATTTAGTCAGTGCGATTTGCTTATCTTTTGAAAAGTCTGCCCTTTATTATCTTGGCAGCGTCGTTTTAAAGGATCAGTGGATGATAACTTTATCTGACTTTTTAACGTGTTATGGTGACTATGTCAAAAGTCTTAAAAATAGCCAATTGCCAAATCCTTCCGATTATAAGAAGATTTTTTCAGCGGCGCTTTCTGCCAATTCATCAGCGCTTTATGCACTAATCTTAAATGCAGAGAAATATTTACTAAGAGCTGCCAAACCGATTATTCAGCTGCAGCCCCTTGAGATCCACTATTCCATTGAAGATAAAAAATTTAGGCCTCTTGTGTTCGGGCAAGAATGCATTTCATGGGGAGTTCAATTTTCCTATCCACAAATATATCTGGATGTGGAGAGTAAGCAAGTGGTAAAAACGCAAGATCTTAAAAGTGATTTAAACCGCAGCCTTTTTAATATGATCCAAAAGTGGGTGAGAAGTCATACCATTCCCACACCTTTTGTAGTAGAGGGTAAGTTGCAAAATGTGCCGATGCGCCTTGGAAAGCGATGTTTACCTTGGATTAATCTTCATCCTGGCTTGCTTGGAAAGGGGGTTTTAGTCAAGCAATGAAACAAGAGGCACTTATTAAAAAGATTCAAGAGCGCTTTATACAAAAAAAATGGACGCTTACACTTGCAGAATCTTGTACAGGAGGGGCAATTGCAGCCTCTCTTACCAAACTTTCCGGCTCCTCTCAATATTTCCTAGGGTCTCTTGTGACCTATTCCAACGCCTTTAAAATCGATTGGTTAGATATAGAGGCTTCTTTGATTCAGACCTATGGAGCTGTAAGTGAGGAAGTGGTGAAGGCTATGGTAAAGGGTCTACTCAAAAGAACAAAAAGTGATTTTGGCATCGCCGTTTCGGGTATTGCAGGCCCTCTTGGTGGGACAAGTGAAAAGCCTGTCGGCACTGTATGGATCGCAGTAGCCAATGGGGATTTTTCCACTCAAACATTGTTATTATCAGCTATTGGGAATCGAGAAGCAATTATCGAAGAGGCAACAGTTTCGGCTTTAAAGCTGCTAATAGAATTTACAAACTAAAGGCATATATATGGGACTCTGGTCAAAAAAATTGCTTTCCGAATTTACGCTGGATAAGCAAATACAAGGTAAAGGGTTTAATCGCGCCTTAACGACCTTTGATCTCATTATGCTGGGAATTGGGTGTGTGATAGGGGCGGGTCTATTTTCTATTACAGGGATAGCAGCTGCGCAAAATGCGGGTCCGGCGATCGCAATTTCTTTTGTTTTAGCAGCATTTGGCTGTCTTTTTGCAGGACTTAGCTATTGTGAACTTGCTGCGATGATCCCAATTTCTGGAAGCGCATATTCCTACGCTTATGCCTCGCTAGGAGAGCTTGTAGCCTGGATTATCGGTTGGGATTTAATTCTTGAATATGCAATTGGTGCAAGCGCTGTGGCAATTAGTTGGTCGGCTTATGCAGTCTCTTTTGCTAAAGACCTTGGCATCTTAATCCCTGAGTGCTTTAGCGCATCTCCTTGGCAGATTTTTTCCCTTTCAGGGGATAGGTTTTGCTATGGGGCTGCAAATATTCCGGCAGCTTGCATCGTCATTGCCATCTCTTTGCTTCTTATGAGGGGAATTAAACAATCATCCATCGTCAATACGGTTTTCGTGATGATTAAAGTGACAATTGCGCTTATTTTCATTTGTGTGGGCGCTTTTTATGTGAATGTAGAGAACTATTCTCCTTTTATTCCGGAAAATACTGGCGTTTTTGGCGAGTTTGGCTTAAGCGGCATTTTACGCGCTTCTGGAGTGTTGTTTTTTGCCTATATTGGATTTGATAGCGTCTCGACGACTGCATTTGAAGCTAAAAATCCTCAAAAAAGCGTTCCAAGAGGTATTTTAGGTTCTCTTTTCATTTGTACAATCATTTATATCCTCTTTTCAATCGTTTTAACAGGACTTGTGAACTACAAGGAGTTAGGGGTGGCAGCGCCAGTTGCGTTAGCGATTTCAAAGACCCCTTATCCATGGTTGCAGTGGCTGATTAAGCTTGCTGTATTAGCAGGACTTACATCTGTGATGCTCGTTCTTTTGCTTGGACAATCGCGGATATTTTATGCCATGGCAAGTGATGGCCTACTTCCGAAGCGTTTCACGCAGCTGCACAAAGAGTTTAAGACCCCATGGGTTTGCAATATAGTGTTACTGATCGGCGTATCCCTCATTGCAGCTTTTGTGCCGATCACTGTGATTAGCCATACGACGAGTATTGGCACATTGTTTGCCTTTGTGGTTGTGTGCGCAGGAGTGATAATTTTGCGCGTGCGCCATCCGGATCATCCAAGGACCTTTAAGGTGCCTTTATTTCCCTACATCCCGCTTCTTGGAATTGCGACATGCTTGCTAATGATGTTTTCACTTGATATAATGACGTGGGTGCGACTTTTTATCTGGCTTGCGATCGGTCTTGTCATTTACATCGCATATGGGAGAAAACATAGTATTAAAAATGTTGGCCAATGAAAACGCAATTTAATAAAGAGGAGATTGTTCTTTTTTTAAAAGAATTGCGAGGAGAGATCATCTTAAAATTTGAAGAGATGGAACCAAATCATCGATTTAAAAAAGAGTCTTGGGAGCACCATACAGGCGGCGGCGGAGAGATCTCTTTAATTCGAGGAGATGTCTTTGAAAAGGCGGCTGTGAATTGGTCGCAAGTGTCAGGCCCTAAATTTCCAATGCAAGATGCCGAAGGGCCCTTTTATGCGACGGGGCTTAGTCTTATCACTCACATGGCAAATCCACATGCACCGACCGTGCATATGAATATCAGGTATATTGAAACAGAGTCAAAGTGGTGGTTTGGTGGGGGGTATGACTTAAGCCCTCTTGGATTCACGTATGATGAAGATACTACCCATTTTCATCAAGTGGCAAAAAGCAATTTGGATAAGGCAGGATATGCTCTTTATCCTGAATTTTCTAAGAATGCTAAAGAGTATTTCTATATTCCCCATTGGAAAAAAGAGAGGGGAGTTGGCGGCATTTTTTTTGATCACTACAACACCGGCAATGCTCAGCAAGACTTTTCCATGTGGAAAAGTGTTGGAAAGACATTCTTAGATGCGATCATGCCGATTTATCTGCGCCGGATATCGATTCCCTACACGGCAGAAGATAAGAAAATGCAACTTGCCGCTCGCGCGCATTATGTGGAATTTAATTTGTTATACGATAGAGGCACCCGCTTTGGATTTTTATCAGGAGGCAATCCAAAGGCCATTCTTTGTTCAATGCCTCCTACAGCAACATGGTGAAATAGATGCAAGAAGAAATGAAGCAAGAAGAAATGAGGTTTGTGTATTCAAAAAATATTTTTAAATTTATGCAGACAATTCAAGGTGAAATCAGAGCCATACTCTCTAAAGAGATAGGTCTTAAAGTTGTGAAAGACCGTTTTTTTAATGTGAGCAAGTCTGCATCTTACCCGATAAAGGTGCGCATTTTTAATCACAGAAGAAAGCTTGGGTTTTTTGATCCCGATTTTTTGGAACTTGGCTTTCATGAGTGTTTAATGCGCTCAAGTAATGAGCAACTTAAAAATATCATCCGCCATGAGATTGCGCACTATATCGCCTACATTAACCATGGTAAGTACGTTCTGCCACATGGAGCGGAATTTTTGGCCCTTTGCGAGAGGCTTGGATGGGGAAAAGAGGTGTCTGCAGCGACAATGGCTTTAGACGATATCCAAGAAGAAATTCTCCAAGAGAGCGGGGTCTTACGCAAAATTCAAAAGCTCATGTCACTTGCTGCAAGCAACAACCCCCATGAGGCAGAACTTGCGATGGTAAAATCCCAGCAGCTTTTATTAAAGCATAATATCGATGAAAAATATGTGGGAAATGATGATGACGAAAAAATGATTTTAAAAAGAATCATGAAACAAAAAAAAGACAATGCCAAGATGCAATCGATTGCAAATATTTTGCAGACTTTTTTCGTCTCGACTGTTTACACAAGGGCTGACGATTACATCTATCTTGAAATCTTGGGAACTTCTCTCAACGTAGAAATTGCCGAATATGTCGCAGCTGTTTTGGATCAAGAATTTGATAGAATGTGGGATTTTGCAAGGACCAATGAAATACCCCTAAAAGGGCAAGTGGCAAAAAATTCTTTCTTTCGGGGGGTAGCTCGGGGCTATTGCGATAAAATCCAGGCGCTTAAACGAGACTACGACCCCTTGAATTCCAATGCCTTAATTGTCCTTGAGAAGAAGCTGCAAGAAGCTGTCGATATGGCATATTCTCGTCTAACATCTCGCAACAGACAAGTGAGGTATTGCAGTACCTCTTCTGCTTTAGGGGAGCGTATGGGAAGAAGTCTAAATATCAATCCAGCGCTTAATGAAAAGGCAAAGAATCAACAGTTACTTCTCTCTTGACGAATTAGCTTTAAGTTTTGTATACTTGCCTTTTTCAGTTAATCACAAGCTTGAAGGTATATAATGGCTAAAGAAGAAGCAGTAAAAGCAAAAGTAAAGCGTCCAACACCCTTAAAGAGGGACTTACAAAACGAAAAGCGCAGATTGCAGAACAAAGCATTTAAATCGCAGGTTAGAACTGCCGTTCGCGCATTTGAAGAAACCCTTGAGAAGGGCGATAAAGCACTTGTGCAGCAGCGTCTTGATACGGTCTACAGCTTGATGGACAAAGGTGTAAAGAACGGCGTTTATAAATTAAACAAATCCAGCCGCACCAAATCCCGTCTTGCCGCGCGCAGCTGTTCTAAATAATCGCATGAAACGGCCAACTTAAGTTGGCCAATTGACATAAGCTCTTGAATTAGAAACACTTTCGGTGTAAATGCTTCTGATTCAAGAGATTGAGCTAAAGCCCCTTTCCACCTTTTGCCCTATTGCGCTGATCCATTTGCTGAGCTGTCGGGAAGTGATTGAGCTCGCCCCAAAGGGTGTGAGCTGGGCTCATGATTTGACAGCGCTGCGAGCAGGGTTGAACGAGGCGGCGCCCTTTGATGTTATAACTCTCTCCTTTAAGCGAGATGGCAGGCACTTTAGTTTCTCCCATAGCAAAACTGAGCGTAAAGGGTGTCCCTGCGAGGTGATTGATCATCGATTCCACGCAAATTCTTGTGTTTAAGACTTTCAATATTTTAGTAATCTGCTCTAACAATTGCTCACTCAATTGATGAAAGTTTCCCGCTTCAACAAGACCGATGCCATTCGCAATCAAATTAATGCGCTCTTGTAGTTTTTGACTTGCTTTTTGCGCACGCGGATTCATCGGTTTTGAGGTGATATCATCACAACTTTTTTGCAGCTGATTTTGTTCAACTTTTAAATGTTCGGCAATACTTGCTCGATATGAGGCAAGGATTTCAGGATGCACATTTGAGGGATCCCGGCAAATCGCTGCAAAAATTTTCTCCCCTATGTAATTGATCACTCCTTGTTCCTCTTCTTTGGGTTGATCTAAGACATGTAAATAAAACCCTGGATTTTCGTTGATGAGAGATTCAAATTCCGATGTCAGCGACCAGCTGTCTCTTTCATTTAGCTGCTCATATTTGCTGCGCGCTTCAAGAAACGCGCCTGTAGCCAATAAAAACGCTTGACTTGGCACTGGATCACCCTGAAGAATTTTATAGGTAAAGGAGACAAAAACTTCATTTTTCTCTCTTGCTGGATAGAGATCAAAATGGTTTCCACTAAAGCCAATTCCAAGGATCGGCAATTGTGGATTGGTTGTCTGTTGAAACCTCTTTGCCCAATCGACACATTTGGCTAATTCTCGATCAAAAATGGGGTAGATGCGATCTAGCAACGCCTGCTCCTCTGCATTGGGAGTAAACGGCAAGTCTTCTGTGACATGCAGCCGGATATAGTTACAGATCTTAAAATTATGAATTCGCTTCATCATTGCGTCTGAAATGGCGACGTCTTTTAGAAGGTAGCGAAAAAGGGATTCTACAAAACCTGTTTGGATAGAATACTCGACAAGATCCCACTTTGGTTGATGATGAGCCTCGCAATGCGTCCACCACACCTCTGTATCGACAAATAAAAGAGCTGGAAGGGCGGCTTTTAAGGCCGTAAAGACCTCAACGCGTTCGATAAACCCCTTAAATATAACTTCTAAATTTTGAATAAATTGCTGAGCAGCGTCAAAGCGATTGACCCGTTTTTGTCCATCAGCAGCAGAGCCTGCCATAATAGCCCCATCCAAGGTGTCATGGGAATAACCAAAGTTATGGGCCACATCAAAACGCCAGTGGAGACTGCGTCCTTGGGAGATATAATCTTCGATTAGGCGATCAAAGAGCGTCAAAAGTTTGGGTTCATCGGGTGTATTTAAGGCTATTTTTCTTTGAATGACTTTAAAAAAATCATAGGAAAAAAACTGGCGAACTAAGCTTTCTAAAAATGTAGAAACAGAAAAAGTTTCATTTATTGCAAATTTTGCGACAAATGCACAAATTCTTTCCTCTATTTCCACTTGCCTCATCTCTTCGATAGAAGCGACTGGGACAGCTCTTCCTTCATTAAAATTATCTAAAGACAATTGATGTAAAGCTGCAAATATGGGCCTTGACATAGTTTCAAGTTTATCGATGGGCATCACACCAAACTGCTGGACTAACACCGGAATAAAATTTACAAATGCTTGCATTTGTGGTGGCACTGCCTGGGTTATTTCCTGAATGATTAGAGGATAAATGCTCTTTACTGTCTTTTCGACTTGATGCATTTGACGCGCAAAAAACTCAAAGTAAAGGGGGGATTTATCTTCTTCTCTTATTTGGCTGATCGCGTTAAATAATGTATTAAATGTCGTTGGATTTATATGGCGAAGCGTTTCAAATACAATACGAACAGTGTGATCGACTTCGTTATTTGTTAAATGGGCTTCATGCAACCAAAGCCCCTGATTTTGCAAGAAAATGCGGAAATAGCAAGTTAACTCCTTGGTACGCGAAAAGCTTTCAGGGTTAGTCACATCTTGCAATGCAATAATGGCTATACGCCCTTTTGACAAAAAATTGAAATTTTGAGACGCGTTTGGGACTGTGTTTCCATACCATGTAAAAATTTTCTCGACGACTTCAGCTACTTTACAGCGCTCTGCATAATTTTGAAGGACTCTATACTGATCCGCTTGACATAAGCTTGAAAGGAGGGCAGTTGATATTATACTCATATGATCTCTAATTTCGGAATAAAATAGCCATCATCATAACCCCGCATGATCATTCATGGCAATGGGTCTATTGAAGAATTTGTAAAAATCTGATGTATATTGTATAAAATATCTTATGCCGATTTTGGCCTTTTTGCTCTTAGCACAAACCGTGTGAAACATGTCACCCAATCGGTGAATTAATAAGTTTTTAGGATGAAAACAAGAGGAATGTATGATACCCCCCCGTCATGATTATTACGCGTTTAGCTTTGCATATCAATCTCCTAGTCAAAAATCTGATAAAGACGGGGGCCGTTCCATAGCGAGTGATCCGCAAGCACAAGTAAAGCTTCTCTACCGCGATGGGAAGACAAGTGTTAGTCAGTCAATTTCAGGTGTGGATTGGGATGTAGTAAATAGCCTTTGGCTCAAAAAACTCAATTCCATTAAGTGCCAATCTTCTGATTTTTCTGTAAAACATTTGTTTTTAGCCGTTGCCACAGAGGCTTTTTCTTCAAATTGGAGAGCATTAAAAATGGAGTTGCTCAGTCGCTTAGCTGCAGAATTAAGTCAAACTCATTTCAAAAAAGAGCTAAATGAATATTTGATCCCTCTCTCTCTTATGCAGCTTTTACCAAATAGTCGCCTCATAACAGATTTAAAAACAAAAGATGAATGTGACCCTTATGCAAAAGAGGTCATCGATTGTATCAATACGCTTCCAAGCGAAGCTGATGACAATGACGGCGTTGCAATAGCTGCCGAGTTGTTTAAAACTTGTCACACTGTCTATGAGCTATTTCTTAAATTCGAACAACAACTAGAAGAACTAAGATCAAATGATGACTCTTCGCAAAGTATGTCTTTCTTCCAAGGAGGAGTACAAGAAGATCAAAAGCCATTGTCTTCACCTAGGCTAACAAGTGGCAAGTCTCTCATTACCTATTATGACAATATTAGACCGCTGCTTAAAAGTTTGGTAAGCAAGGTGAAATTGTCTGCAAAGGTTGAGGAATTATTTGATATGATAGATGGGAAAGCGATGTCTGATGATCAGGACGTCATCATTTTTCGTATCCAATGGACCAATGTCAAGAATTCATATCGAGATAGAAGTCGTCAGGAAAGACCCCAAAGTCCAAGCGGCCCTTGCCAAAGTCCACGAGGCAGCCCTTGCCAAAGTCCACGAGCACATCAAAACAATCCACCAATGTTGCAAGCAAGCAGTCAAACAAGCAGTCAAGGAAGGGAAAAAAGCTGTATGGAAGGCGGTTTTAGGGAAGGTTTCAGAGAAGGCTCCCATGCATCAACCATCTCGAACTGCCGTTTCTAGGATGATTTAAAAGGCTTCCGGTCACTTTTTCTGCCCTTTTACTTAAGTAGCTGATGTCTTGGGCTTAAGTTGGTGAAAAGTGCCGAAGTCGGGAGCTGATGTCGTGGGCTTAATTGGAGTGTTCTCGTGCCTATTTGCTACGCTTACTACCTCAATCATGTTTTTCTTATTCTCCTTACTTGGAGTAGCTGCGAATTTATTAGCCGCGCTGATAACATGTTTAGCATCCTTCTTCATAGTAGCAGAACCCTTTGATATCGGCCCACTTGTTACGTCCCTTTGGAGAAAGTCTGCTACTACCTTAGCCTCGACTCGTGTTAGTGATGCAGGATTGTTAAGAAGTTTTCCAACTGCTTTCTGAATTTGCACAGTATCGTTCTCTGCTTTCTGAACTTCTTTCTGAATTGCGATAGGTAGTTTCTTAGGTGTTGCTGCAAACGCAAGGTTTCCTGAAAATAGTAACATCGATGCAATTAGTAGATGTGTTAATTTATTTATTTTCATAGAGATCTCCTTTTTAATTATTAGCGTTTCTTGTATAACTTAATTTTATTAAATATTATTTTAAAAGTCGATAATTAAATTACTTGTAAACTAGCACGCACCTCAAGGCTTAAAATTTTTTTAAGAGCCTTATTTAACTTATCGATGTTGAGCTTTTTACCTTTGAATCTTTGCTTCCAATAGGTTTGGATTTGCTCACCTTTCCATACATCCATAAGTCCATCGCAATCATGAGTCGGCAGTCCAAACTTTGCTTCTGCGATCTCTTCTGTCTTGCGAAGTGGATAGCGATCGCGCGCTGTCAATCTGTCAATACGAACAGCCAAGGAGCACTCTATTATTTCAAGATGTTTTTTTTTGTTTACCCTTTTGGCAAGATGAATTTGCCGAAAAATGGAAGAGACGCATTTCACAAGTCGAAATTTTTCCGCATTGTAGTCTTTGGCATACTCATAGGGAAAAGGGCTGCTTAGGATAAGGCGAATCACTTTAATGGCGTGATTAAGATGATCGTGTATGAATTGATTAGAATGACAAAGAAAAATATCGCTAAAAAGGTAGGTGGCGGAAAATTGCAAATCAGTTGGATTTTTCTTAAGAGGCCAGATGCAAAGAGAGGGTAAATTCGGGATTTGCATTTGCAGTCTCTTCCACCTCTCATCTAATGCCTTGTGATCTGGAAGTGTCAACACCCATTGATCAGCTTTTATTGCTCTTTGAATTGTAAAGGGGATAAGAGGATCTTCTTGGGCTTTGGCAAAGTGGTAGCCAAGTGCTTTATAGATCGCATAAGTTTTTTTGGCGCTCTTATAGGCGCTATCAAATAATGAGGCATGATACACTTTACCAACTTGTATCATTTCAGTGATTGCCTTCTCTATTTGTGCACGGCAATCTTCTATGGCGTTAATGTCGTTTGGGTCCATCTTTAGAAAGAGTTGAAGAAGAGATTTGGGGATAATTTTAAACGTTAAAGAAGAGGTAAGATCTTTCAAAAATTGTTGCTTATTTTCTTCGCCTGTAAAATCTGCACTGCTTGCTGAGGTGAAATAAGTTTCAAAGGAGCTTTGCAGTTTTTCTATCAGAAGAGATAGTTGATCTTTTACAAATTCTTCTTGACTTTGATGAGAAAGAATCGCAAGTCTATTTAGAAAAAGAATCGGTTCAACAGCTGGATAAATCTCATCCAATTTCTTTTCGACGATTTGACGAACTTTCATATCGCTTGTATTTGCATATTCTTCTTTGATGACAAAATAATATAGATGCCCTTTAACATCTTGCTTTCGACCAAGACATTTCCAAAAAGTTGAATGTTTGCTCTGTATGGCTTTTTGTTCTTCTTGTGTGCAGTAACGAAACGAGGGCGGAAGAGAATTTCTTCTTTGAATGGGCATAGTCTCTATTTTAGGTGGATACGTGCAAAATGTTGAAATGGCTATGTTCATCGCGATTACCTTGTTACGTATAAGAAAGAGATTGTAATTAAATATTATTTTGTGTATTATTTCGAATATTATGACACAACAACAACAAAAATTTCAAGCAATTCTCGCCAACAAAGCATTTGATGAGCTCACCCCTTATCGCGACCCTAAGATTTGGGAAACACTTCAAGCAAGCGAAAAAGACCTTTTAGCGCTCCTTTTTATACGACAAGGGGAAGAGCAATTGTTACAAGGGCAAGAGCAAGTACTAGATACCTTTGCCATTGCACATAAGATTGCACCCAATAGTGTCGTGGTCCATTACGAGCAGGCTTTAGCTCTTTCTAAGCGCGAAGATAGCGTTCACTGTTTGCAATCAGCTGTAAAGTCTCTTGAGAAGGCTTTGCATCTTGATCCCAATTTTGTAGCCGGCTGGCATTGCCTTGGGGTTATTCTTGTGAAGATAGGTGTGTTCCATCACGAAATCGATTACTTTTATCAAGCTGATAAAAAGTTCCATGAAGCAGAGCACTTAGTCAATATCCAAGGGATAGGGACTCTTACCGATACCTTTTATTGGCATTGGGGTGTGGCTTGGTATAACATCGGTAGGCACTCTGGTGAAGCTATCGATTATTTTCGCGCTCTTGAAAAGTTTCGCCTAAGTGAAAAGGCTGGCTGTAATATGGCAGACTTTTATTGCGAATTTGGGCGCCTTTTGATGGAGCTTGCAGCTTTAGTGACCAATCGACAAGAGCTATTTAATAATGCGGTAGAGCACTTTAAGAAGTCATTGCAAGTTGATAAAGATAAATATGAGGCAAGGCTTAATCTTGCCATTAGTTTACTTCGCCTCTACGATATGACGGGAACTTATCAGTATTTTCTCGACGCCAATGTATCTTTTGAGATTGCAAGCCAGCTTATGCGAGAAGATCCGAGTGTATGGTTGCATTGGGGAGATCTTCTTGTCAATGTGGCTAAGATCACACGCGATATCGATCGGATCCAAGAGAGTTTTGAAAAGTTTGAAGTGGCCCTTTCTCTTGAATATGAAGACCCACATATATTCCTTAAGTGGGGAGAGGCGGAAATACTCCTTGGCTCATACACAGAAGATCTGCAGCTTCTTGAGCAGGCAAAGCAAAAAATTCAACGAGGACTTAGCTTAAATTCGCGCGATCCTGACGCTTGGTATATCTTTGGAGTATGTATCTATGAGCTGGGGCGCTATTTTTCATCTCCGGAACACTATCTAAATGCGTTAGAAAAATTTGAGACAGGGCTATTATGCTCTCATGACCACCCTCTAATTTTGCATGGCATTGCGCAAGTCTATTATATACTTGGGGAGATGGGAGGCGATCTTGAATTAATTCTTAAATCCCTTCAATACTTTGAAAAAGCAGCTGTATCGGATAGACTGACAATTCCTCAATTTTTCAACGACTGGGGTGTGGCCTACATGAAGATTGGGGAAATGACCAATGATAAAGCGGCAATCGAAGCTGCTGCTGAAAAATTTGAAAAGGCGATCAACAAACGTTTAGATGTGCACGCAGAAGATGTTGAACTTGAGTGGTTATATAACTACGGATGCGCCATGGATTTTCTTGGGGATTTTCAGGAGGAATCGATTTATTATGAAAAGGCTGTGCAGGTGTTATCCCATGTCTTACAGGTCGATCCTGAATATCACCACGCAAGGTACAACTTAGCTCTTGCCTATTACCATATTGGCGATCTTAACGGCGATGTAGAGACCCTTTATCAGGCAATGGATCTTTTTCAAGAGATCATCGCACGAGATGCTGAAGATGAATTGGCTTGGAATGATCTTGGAATGACCCTATTAAGCCTTGCTATCTTGCTAAACGACCCCATTCATACACTAGAGTCGCACCGTTTATTTGAACAGGCTGAAAATAAGTTCAAGCAGGCGCTTGCACTTGGAAACATCAACGCGCATTACAATTTAGCAGCCCTTTACGCGCTGACAGGGCACGCGCTTGCTGCGATCCACTATTTGGAAAAAGCAGAGCAAGCCAAAGCATTGCCTGCAGCCGATGTCCTGATGCATGATGAGTGGCTAGAGAGCCTTCACAACCATCCCGAATTTCGAAAGCTCATCTATCGCCTCTTAAATCCAGAAGAAGAGGTCTAATAATAGTAGTTGTAGGCAATCACTGCGCTTTCAAATTTTGAGCTGTTTCTTCCCGCAATCGATCCCCAGTAGCTGACAATAATGCCGGATGTGGCATTAAAGTTTATTTCGATGGAAGGGGTGATTGACATTTGCCAATAAAGAGGTGCAAAACTTGAGGCTACAGTCTTTCCTTTAAATTTCCCATTTGAGCTATATTGTCCAAGCAGCTCACAGGCCAAAGCTAGCGACTTTGTCAATGTATATTCTGCCCCTAAGCTAAAGTGAAATCCCTTTCTATGCGCGACCTTTCCTTTTGTCGTTTTATCTCCTCCGTAGGTATTTAAGCCTTTCACATTCACTGAAGAGATAAGGTCGAGAGCAAGGTCAACTCGCGGTTTAAAATAGCGATCGTTAAAGTGAAAAAGGTGAGAGGCGCCAATCGAAAATGTAGTGACAAAGGCGCCGTTTCCAAAGCTATCGGCATGTAAGTTTCTCTCATTCAATTTTTGATATTTTCCGGTGGAAAGAGTCTCTTCGATGGAGATTCTCACGTATGTAGAGTTATCGTTTTGGTATAACTGGTAATCAAGGCCAATTGGGATGTCATTATAGCCTGACGCTTGTCTATCTTTAATGCGATTGTAAGAGGCACTTATTCTGCACCATAGATTTATTTTTTCTGTGAGACCCACTTTTGCGAGTAAAGCTGAGGTGCATTGATAAAGCTTTTCAAAAGAGTGAAAGTGACCTTGATGGTCATATGCGCCAATATTTGCGATGTAAAACTGGTAGGGTTCAACGTTTGCATGCCCAAAGGGGACAATTTGCGTTGATGGTGTTAAAAGAGGACCTGTGAGCCAAGGGGGATCTGCCGCTAATGACAATGGAATTAACAATAGCAATACGAGATTACGCAACATCTCTTAAGTTTTTCTTAAAAGTCGTAAGGCATTGAGTCCCACAAGTACTGTGCCCCCTTCATGCAAGATGACAGCAAGCCAAAGGGGGACGATGCCACCTAAGGCGGGAAGGCTTGCGATAAGGATGGCAAGGGTTGCAAGGGTTAAGTTTTGCCGAACGATTTTTTGTGTGTCTTTAGCCTTTCCGATAAGCCAGTCTAAAAGTTCGATATTATCGCGCAGTAAAACGACATCGGCAGCTTCCGTGGCTGTTGTGCTGCCGATTTTACCCATGCAGATGCCGACAGTCGCCCTTGCTAGAGCCGGCGCATCGTTAATACCATCGCCTATCATCACAAGTCCCTTTTGTTCTGAAAGGAGGGCAACTTTTGCTAATTTTTCTTCAGGAGTCATATTGCAGATATATTCGGTTAGGCCAAGGTCGCCTGCAACGCGCCTTGCGCTCTCTTCGTGATCGCCTGTCAACATGAGCACTTGCCAGCCTCTTTTAACAATGGTTTGGATTGTATTGGCAATTCCCTTTCGCATCGTGTCTGTAAATCGAAATAGGTAGAGACTATTGCCAAGTTTTAACGCGGCGATGATCTCTCCATCTTTTTTAACTTCTGCAGCGCGTTGCAATAGAGCTTGGGACTGCTCATCTGCTAATGTGGCGGCGATATAGGCCGGCCTGCCAATGATGACCTCGTGTTTGCCTTCATGCTTACCTCGAGAGAGTAAGGCCACACCCTTTAATCCTTGCCCAACTGTCGCTTTAAAGTCTACGAGAAGGCAAGGGGCAATTTTTTGCTTCTTGGCGTAAGAGACAATTGCGCGCGCAATGGGGTGGATTGCGTTATTTTCTAAGGCGCTTGCAATGGATAGCACCTCTGTGAGTTCAATTTGCTCATCAACTGTGCGTAGATTTGGCCACAACGCTTCAATGGCGATAAGGGAAAGCTCACCCGTTGTGATCGTCCCTGTTTTATCAAAAGCAATTGCCTCGCACCTTGCGATAGCATCAAGAGTGATCCCTCCCTTTAAAAGGATGCCTCGGCTTGCGCAGGCGCTAATGGCACTTAAATAGGCGATAGGGATTGCGATGATCAGCGCGCAAGGAGAGGCTGCGATTAAAAAGGCTAGGGCGCGGTATAAAGAGCCCTCATGCCCTAGTATAGGGATAGACAAAAGGTAAGGAAGTGTAAACGTAAAGATTACAGCAAGAGAGATGATTGTTTTAGCATAAGCCTCGCTTAGGCGGTCAAAAAAGCGTTGCAGCTTTGGACGCGCCTCTTGTGCATGAGTGATAAGGTCGATGATACGCGCTAAAGTGGAATGAGCGCTTGTGCGATTCACTCTTATAGTGATGGCCCCTTCCGTATTAGTGCCGCCGGCTGGGACTTCATCTCCGATCGTTTTAAAGACTGGCAGATTTTCTCCTGTTAGGTGGGCAAGATTTAAAGCAGCGTCTCCCTCTATAATGACCCCATCAAGGGGAATGACTTCGCCTGATTTAACTAAAATGGGAGTGCCAATGGCGATATCTTGGATCGATTTTTCGATCAACATCCCATTTGATTCGATGACTGATGCCTTAGTGGGCGATAGCTTATGTAAGCTATTGATCGCTCCCTTAGCTTTTGCAGAGACTGCATCTTCCATAGAGCCCGATAACGAAAATAGGACAAGTAACAGGCCCCCTTCCATGCCGCTTCCAAGAAAAGCGGAAGAAAAAGCGGCAAGTGTCATGAGGATGTCGATATTGACATCGCCGTTCATTAGATCTTCAAGCGCTTCGATAAGAGCAAATGAGCCTGTAAGGAAATAGACGCTCACAAGGAGTAAGTTTGAAAAGGGGAGGGTATTTGAAGAAAATGAAAGGGCAAATGCAAGAATTAGGAAAATAGCGCCAAGTAAAGAGGCTTTTAAATGCAGCTTAGTGCTAAGAGATCTTGAACTTAGCTGCAAAAAGGGGCTGATACACTCTTGCTTGCCAAATTCAAAGTAGTCCGATAATAAAGAGGCATTGGCAATTGGATTCATCTGTTTTGTGGCAGGTTCAAATGTGGTCAAGTTAACACGTCCTTTTTAAGAAGATAACCATTGCAAAAGGAAGTATAAATAAGCAAATGAGAGGCAATAAAGGCCTACGTTCCACACGATGGCCGCAATGCGCCCGTTTAAATTAGCGCTTGCAAGAATAAACGCAGATGTTGCAATTATGGCTGTGGCTGTTGCATAAATGCCAAAGGAGGGGATTAAAATAAACGATACAAGGCAAAGGGATGAGCTAATCAAAACCCCTAAAAGAGCGCCAAAGCCTTGCTTTAGGGGGTGCTCTTGTGAGGCTAGGGTAAGACCTAGTTCCTCTTCTACCATCACCTTAAGAAGGCGCGCGTTATCGGCCATTAGCACATCTAAGACATCTTCTAAAAGTTTACCTTCAAATCCTTTAGCCGCATAAAGGACTTTTAGTTCATCGCGCTCTTGCCCTCTATGGTGCTCAATTTCAAAGCGCTCTTGATCTAAGACGCGGTGCAATCTTTCAAGCCTAAACCAGCCAAGCCATGCGCTTTTTCCACATTTCCAGAGCATAAGGCTCCCTGAAAATATGCAAAGAAGGGGCAATGCGTTTGCCACTGGCAACTTTAAAAATTGAAAAAGGTAAGCAATCAAGGCAAGGAAAAGCGCGCACTCAGAGGCAGCGTGACATCCTGCATTTAAGCTGCCTGAGCTCTCTGATCCATGGATCTCGTTTGCAGAGACAACGCCTTGAGCTTGGGCTTCAATGACGTGTTCTAGTGCCTCTTTTCCTTTGAAATGCTGATGAGACATTTAACTCCTAAAATCAGGTAAAGTTCATTGTACCGGTGAAATAGATTTTGCGCAATTTAAGATTTTTATAAAGATTTCTATCAGCCCTTCTAAGCCTATTTTAAGGCCAGAAAAGGGCAAAATATGCTTAAGTTGACGCCATTGTCTGAATTGTTAATTTATTTTTTCACATTCTTCTCGATTAAATTGACTATTTTTTGTATATTGATGGTATCTGGTTGAAATAAAAGAGGTGCCATGTCTTACCAAGACATTATTACTATGCAGCCTGGGAAAAGAGATGGAAAGCCATGTATCCGTAGCATGAGGATAACAGTATACGATGTCCTCGAATGGATGGCTGCTGGCATGACAAGGCAGGAAATTTTAAATGATTATCCTGAACTTACAATGGAGGACATTCAAGCTTGTCTTGAGTTTGCGGCCATGCGAGAACGCTTAATTAAAAATCTTCCTGCAGCATGAAATTACTATTAGATCAGAATATTTCAAGAAAAGCTTTACCTCATATCGTGCAAAAATTTCCTGGATCCGTACAGGTGTATATGCTGGGATTACACGAAGCAAGTGACGAGGATATTTGGAACTATGCCAAGCAAAATGGCTATACAATCGTAACCAAAGATTCCGATTTTCATGAATTAAGCGTACTGAAAGGAGTGCCACCTAAAATCATCTGGCTTAGGTGTGGCAATCAAACAACGCAGTTTGTGGGTCAGCTTCTACTTCACAAATCCGAAGCCATCAAAAACTTTCTGGTAGACGAATGTTCTTCTTGTCTTGAAATCTTTTAAGCCATTTAAAATTGCAAGTTTAACAGAAATTCCCGCTAATTTTATTGCAGTCTTTCGAGGCTGACAATAAATCTCCGCGGGTCGCCTTTTGGCCCTTTTTCCGCATCTCGACGTCTGTTGCAAATTCCCTACTCTCAAGAGTATGTGAATTTGCAACAAACGTCGATCTGCAAAAAAATGGCTCAAAATTCGACCTCCCGGAGATTTGTTGTCAGCCTCTTCAGACTGCGGCTGTTAACTCGCTTATACCCAGGTCGTTACCCTTACCATTACCCATTATTTTAAAATAATTAATTTAACACCTTGCGCAAAGCATTCTTTCCTATCGCTGCTTCCGCAGCTCCATTTTTTTTTGCCTTTAAACCCCACATTCCGCATCGCTACGCTCGCTGCATGCGGGGCTCCCCACTTTTGCAGCTACCGCCGCAACAATAGACTTCATTCCTTTTGCCGTAATAGCA
>JABDAE010000040.1 GCA_013289325.1 Chlamydiota bacterium | reverse complement strand
GCACGGGATTTTAGTTTCGAAAGAAGTTTAATAAATAAAATATTCGCATTAATAATAAAAATTTAACAGAATTAAAAACAATAATTTGTATTATTGTAAATTTTATAGTATAATTATAGATAACAAGAAAAAGGTGGTGTTATGAAAAATTCTACTATTGCACTTTTTGGAGAATCAGAAAAAGGGGATTATCACAAACCTTATCACTGTAAGAGCACGGAGCAACTTCTTTGTCTTTTAGGGCATCCCCCAAAAGATAGTAGAGGGATTTATTATGCCATCCAGGTGCTGCTATTTGAAAGGGATTTACTCTATCTTAGAGTCAAAGAAGAAGGCTTTAGCTACGATGATTACCTTATCGGCCTTCGCCTTCTATTAGATCCAAGTCAAATAGATTCTCAAACGACCGTTTCAGCTCTTTGTCTTCCAGGCGTTGGGGATAAAGAGATCATCCAAGCGACCTCTCCCATTTGCAACACACATCACAGCGTTTTACTGATCAACGAACCAGACCTATATGACTATCTCACTGAAATGGTCACATAAGCTTATCTTAGGGATTGTTCAATTTACTGATGAACGGTCCCTTACCGCCATAAAGTACTTTTCAAGCCCTTCTTGTGTGGGCTTTAGGCTTTTTTTGCCTTGTTGCCAATTCGCAGGACACATCTCTCCATGCTTTTCAAAATAGATCAATGCATCCAAAATGCGAAGCGTCTCCTCCACAGAGCGTCCTAAAGGTAGATCGTTGATCACTTGATGGCGCACAAGGCCATTTTTATCGATGAGGAAAAGTCCTCTATAGGCAATCCCTTCATGAGGGATTAAAACATCATAGTTTGAAGAGATGCTCTTGTTTAAATCGGCAACTAGAGGATAGCTTACACCTTCAATGCCCCCTTTATTTTTAGGGACATTTTGCCAGGCAAAGTGAGAGTAACAGCTATCGATAGAGCAGCCGATTAACTGTGCGTTTCTCTCTTGAAATTCACTTAGTCTCTCTTGAAATGCATGTAGCTCTGTGGGACATACAAAAGTAAAATCGAGTGGATAAAAAAACAAGATCACGTATTGCCCTTTAAACTGCGAAAGAGTAAAACCTTCGACAATTTTCCGATCGACGACCGCTTTGGCATTAAAATCTGGGGCCTGTTTTCCAACTAGTGTACTCATCTTATAACTCCTTATCCAAAAATTTGTTTAGCTCTTGCAAGCCAGCTTTCATTGCCAATTGTGGTAGATGCCCCATGCCCTGGATAGACTTTAGTCTCTTTTGGCAAAGTATTGAGTTTTTGCAAAGAGGGCCACATCAAATCGGGTTGCGACGTCGGAAAGGATAGATTGCCTATCGATCCTTTAAAAAGAGTGTCACCTGACATGAGCACATTTAGCTCTTTGCAGTATAAGCAAACACTTCCAGGGGAGTGGCCCGGAGTATGCATGACCACAAATGTGATACTCCCCAGGGCAAGAGTATCCCCATCATTGATAAAACGATCCGGCTTAACACCTTGACTTGCTCCCTTCATCATCAAGAAAAACTCTGGCATTAATCCATCAGAACCTGGGCGCTCAAGATTTGGGGCATCGAGCTTATGCACATACACAGGCACTTGATACTTGTCTTTAAACTTTGGAACATCGGCGATATGGTCCCAATGAGTATGCGTTAACCAAACAGCTACAAGTTTTAAATGATTTTTAGTTAAATAATTGGTAATAGCTTGGAAGCTATCAGGCGCAGGATCCACAACAGCTGCCGATTTCGTTACATCGCACGCGATCACATAGGCGTTGGTTTCAAATGGACCTGAAGGGAAGTCTTGGAGCAACATGTTGGTGTAACACTTTCGGTATAAATTGCACCGGAGAGGAATCGAACCTCTAACCGCCCGGTTCGTAGCCGGGTACTCTATCCAATTGAGCTACCGGTGCATGAAAAAGATAATTACATATTTAGGCTATTTTCTTCAACTAAAAATAAAAGGGAAAGGTCTACTTCAATGAATCAAAGTTGACCTTTCCCACTTTTTAAACCTTTAAAAGGGCTTAAGCAACCTTATAAGAGGTTGAGCGTACTTAAGTTCTTATTAGAACGCAACGTCTGCACCAATGACTACGCTGGATGCTGTATAGTTGCCGTTTCCAAGAGAAAATGGGCTGTCAAAGCGATTGAAGTCAAAGTAGACTTGCTGCTCCCAACCTACACGCGCTCTTACTTCAAATTCACAGAAGTGGTTCTCATACTCTAAACCAGCGAAATATTCCACTGTAGGAATCACTGTTTTAGCTTTATGACTGCTTCTGCTGTCTTCTGTAGGAGTGCACGTATTTTCAAAACGGTGAGTTGTAAAGTCACATGCGTTGTTAAATCCTCTTACACCATGAGATGCAAAGAACTCAGAATAAAGAACTGATCCGCCAAAATGGCCGACGATAGAAAATCCGCAACCAATTTCCCATGTTGCAAAAAGCCCAGCTTCCAAGCCATAACCTTCAAAATCTTGCTTGTAAATGTCTTTATAGCCTCTTGTGCCATCTTCTTCTTCTGAGAGCACTGATACGATGTCATATTGTTGATCTGCCCACGCCGCTCTAAAGCCAACGTGTGGACGGATACGGAAGCATTCGCCAAATTTGACTTGTCTTGACAAGTCAAGGTCGAATTGATTGAGGTTAGAATGGTACTTACCACGTAGAGAAGAAAGGTGATCACCTCTTGCAATACTTGTGAAATACTCATCATTCACATTCGTTTCTTCACTATTCTCATGGTCACTATGACTTGGAGTCTTCGCATGCGCTGGATGGTAAGTATAGATTGCACCCACTTCCCACTCACAGCAAGGAATTTCATAAGAAGCAAACACCCTAAAAGCGCTCTCCCAAATATCTTTGACATGCACATCAGTATGATCATGGAAAGGTACAGTTGAGGTTCCATCTCCATTGCGTGTGGATCTGGTTCCTACAAAATTATGCTCTCCGGCCTTTAAGCCATCGACTTGTACGATATCCCAAAGGAAATCGGCGCCTACGCGGACTTTTCCATCGCATAAAGACCACTCACAGCAAGCGGGTGCGCATGAGCCATGTTCTTCACCGCCACCATGTTCTCCGCCACCGTGTTCTGAAGCAGATATTGCTCCACTTACAACACCTACTCCAAAGAGCAATGTTGATAAAACAAATTTTTTCATTGATAATCTCCTTAAATACACAACTTCAAATAAAAATTACAAATTCGCATCACCTTAAGATAAGACATAAGGTAAATAGAACACTTTAGCCAAATACTAGCCTGTCGCTATATTTACACGCCATTAAAAATTGCGCCTCAAGAAGGAGTAGCAACGTATCTAACTCACTATTAATGTTATGTACAATGAATTTTATTTTGAGTTATAATCACTACTTTATCGATACAGATAGGATGGGCGCTCCCTTTGCACATATTCAGAAGGAATGCTCCTTAAAAATCGACTGGGTCTTTGCTGCCTTGTCACCCCCCAAAGGAACCTTTGTCTTACATCACAAAGGTATAAAAGCTCTTTTGCGCGCGTCATCCCCACATAACAAAGCCTAAGTTCCTCTTCTTGCGCATACTCATCATCGCGGGAATTGGCATGGGGGAATAGATCTTCTTCCATTCCCACTAAAAATACCACATCAAACTCTAGCCCCTTGCTATTGTGTACGGTCATAAGTGATACTTTTTCTTTACTCCCATCCGCTTCATCAAGACTTGATTTTAAAGATAACTCTTCTAAAAATCCTTCTAATGTAGGCTCTGTAGAAGAAATTTCCCACTCATATGCCTTGGCCATAAGTGCGTTTAAGTTTTCCTTTCTCTCTTGCTTTGTCTCCAATTCTAAATCCAAATGTCCCATATACCCTGAATTTTCAATAACAGCACTCACCATTTCTCGAATGGAAGAGACGCCCTTCATCTCTTTCAATGTTTTAATAATACCGACAAAAGAAGATATTGCCTCCTCTTGTTTTTTAGATAACTTCACAACATTTTGTAAACTCTTTTTTGCAAGAAGACTTTCGCAATAATCTAAAATTGGCAAAAGCTCAAGCGCTGCCGCCATCCTAAGTTTTTCAATCGTAGCTTCTCCGATGCCTCTTTTAGGGATATTGATCGTGCGCTGAAAGGCCACATAATCCATTCCGGACTGCGCTAGGCGTAAAAAAGCTAAAATATCTTTAATTTCCCTTCTTTGATAAAAGGAAATTCCCCCCACAATCACATATGGAAGATAGTGCATAAGCAACCTATCTTCTAGCACTCTTGACTGGGCGTTCGTTCGGTAAAACACCGCCATATTTTTCAAGGGAATCCCTCCTTGTTCGTGATGATAGCGGATTCTCGTCGACACAAATTCAGCTTCCATCCTCTCGGTGTCAGCGGTGTATAGCTTAATTTTTTCACCTGGGCCAAGATCGCTCCAAAGCGCTTTTTCATAGCGTCTTGGATTTATCTTTATCAACGCATTAGCCCCATTTAATATATTTGTTTTACTGCGATAATTTTGCTCAAGGCTAATCACCTTAGCATCCGGATAATCCTTTTCAAAACCTAAAATATTGCCAACATCTGCCCCTCGCCATGAATAGATCGATTGATCGGGGTCTCCCACAACGCAAATATTGCGATGCTGGGCTGCAAGATTTTTAACAATCATATATTGCGCGTTGTTTGTATCTTGAAATTCATCGATCAAAAGATGGGACCATCTGTTTTGATAATATTCTAAAACTTGTAAATTTGTCATAAAAAGGGTTGCGGGCAGATACAAAAGGTCATCAAAATCAACGGCATTGCAACTTTTAAGTTTATTTTGATACGCCCTATACACTTTCACCGCGTCATCACATTCATCATAAAGATCTTCCGGGCCCTGCATGGCGTTCTTTGCCTTTGAAATAAGTTGCAAATACCGTTTAGCATCTAATTCAGTATCTCCTAATTCTTCCAGACACATTTTCATCAACTTTTCAACGTCTTGCTCATCATAAATAGTAAACCCTCGAGTTAAACCCACATAGGTAGCAGATTCCCTTAAGATACGCGCTCCTAAGCTATGAAATGTGCACACGAGCACATGGCAATTGAGCATCTCAGCCACCCGCTCTTTCATCTCCCCTGCCGCTTTATTTGTAAAGGTCAATCCCAAGATAGAAGATGGCGAAATGTCATGTTCTATTAAGTTCACAATCCGCGCTGTGACAACGCGGGTCTTTCCAGATCCAGCACCTGCCAATACCAAAAGAGGGCCATTCAGCGTCTCTACGGCTTCTCTTTGCGGTTCATTTAATGCGCTAAAACTTGGTGTCATGAAGATGTATGTCCTGTATTAAACCCAATTTTTCCAGGGTTCGGGTGGTATGAGTATATCCATAGCGATGATAATCGTAACTAATTGAAACCTCTCGTAAAGCATGCAAAAGCTCAAGGCGCCCTAAAGAGAGCACTTTAGCAATGGTCACCTTTATCGCTTTTTCTGCAAGCTGTGTAAGCAGATCATCATTTTCACTCAGCAATCGAATGCGCGAAAATTTGACTAATGGGAGACGGTTTAAAAGCTCTTCTTCACTTTCTTCAGAAATATCAATGCCAAATTTCTTAAGATGCAAGATGGAACTAGGCGTTGATTTAGCGCTGATATAAAGAGGGGTGCGGCAAAGAATGGAAACTGCTGCGATACGGAAAATATCTAGCAGCGCGTCTTGTGGATTTACCCTTAGCAAAATTCCCTTTTCCTGGACGTACCGCAAGACATTTAACTGCCCCACCACTTTACTTGGATCATGGTCTTTAGAAAAGTAACTCTCGTAATAGCTGCAATAGCTTTTTAGGCTCTCACTAAAAACAAAAAAATCGTCTGAATTTAAATGATCTTGTACGCACGCCTGCAATTCATTAAGTGATTTTGCGAATGTATAATTTAATTTTTCTTGCTCTTCCATATCGCATTCTAAATGATCTTCCTTTGCCACATGAATTTCAACCGGGGTCATAAATTGGATCAAATAATTGGGGCCGCCCGCCTTAAAACCTCTTCCGTATGAGCTTTCCTTACAACCCCCAAAGGGTTGTCTTTGCACAATTGCCCCAGTAATTGTTCGATTAATGTAGCAATTACCCGCGTCAATTTTGCTAATCCACTCCCTATGTTCTCTCTCATCAAGGCTATGAAGACCTGAAGTTAAACCATAAGCAGTTGCATTGACAATCTCAATAGCATGTGTAAGATCCTCTGCCGCCATGAGAGATAAAACAGGACCAAAGCACTCATGTCTATGCATAAAGCTACCTGCTTTCACACCTATTTTAATTCCTGGCGACCAAAGAGCATGATCTTCTGGATCACATTTAGGCTCTAAAAGCCACTCTTCCCCATCACCAAGTGAGGTAAATGCGGCGATCAAATTAGGATTTTGCGGTTGTACCAAAGGAGTGATTTTAACCGCCATATCCCATTGACTTCCTATTTTTAAGCTTTTTACTGCATCGACAAGCTGCTTTCTAAAGTGAATATCATCATACACCTCTTTTTCTAAAACGGCAAGGCTACAGGCGCTGCACTTTTGTGCAGAATGGGAAAAGGCCGATTGCACCAAATGACTAATTGCAAGGTCCCGGTCTGACATACTCGAAATAATCATTGCATTCTTTCCCCCAGTCTCAGCGATCAAATCGACTTTGGGTCTTATCTTCAAAAAGTATTTAGCCGTCTCCGTTGCACCTGTTAGCACGATCAGTTTTACTCTTGAGTCTTGAATCAGCATGCTACCAAAAGGCTCATCTTCACATCTGATATACTGCAAAACGTCTTTTCCTACCCCAGCCTTCCAAAGTATATTGACAAGTATCCACCCTGTCTTTACACCTTCTGGAGACGGCTTTAAGATTACTGTATTTCCTGCAGCTATTGCCGCGATCACACCGCCTACTGCAATGGAACAGGGGAAATTCCAAGGGGGCGCGACAAGTGCCACCCCTTTAGGATGCCACTCAATATTTTCCAATGCGTGGAGATCAAAAAGAGATCTTAAGTAATATTCAGCAAAATCGATTGCTTCAGAGACTTCAGAATCGGCCTCAACAATTGCCTTTTTTCCTTCTGAAATTAATGAATAAATGAGTTTCTCCCGATTTAACCTCATCTCTTTTGCCACTTCACTTATCAGCTCAGCCCTTGCATGAACAGGAGTGTTTTTCCACCGCTTAAAACTCTCATCAGCTCTTTGCAAAACCTGCTGGGCCTCTTCTTCATCAAGAGACGGTGGTAAATGAATATCTAATGATCGTTTTTGAAAATAAAGCTCGGCCCACTTGCGGTTTTGAGGTAAACACCAATCTGTATCTGGCTCATTTTGAAATGGGGAGTTAAAGGAAAGGTGTTTTGGTTCTTTGAATCTATTTTGCACTCGTAATGGAACTATCTGCCCTTTATTGAGATCGTGGCATGCCTTTGTAAATTGAAAAACTTGAGAAAACCATTCGTGACTTCCAGGCACCATATCAAAGAGGTCTTTTAAAAAATTGCCGGGCGTTGTATTTTCATCAAGACGCCTTAATAGATAAGCAAAAGCGCTTTGAAAGATATGTTTTTTTGCTGCAGGGCAATAAAGAAGCATATTTTGAGATATTTTTTGCACAACTTTGCTTTGCGCATCAACCATTCCCTCAAGCATCTCAAAGTGAACATACTCTTCTACATCCATCTCAACACGAAGAAGAAGTGCGTAGGCGATGTCAAATAAATTGTGACTTGCAATACCGATGTGAGAGGCCTTGGCATGCTCTTTGACACATCCGTAATGGACCATTCGCTTATAATTAGCATCAACTTCTGCTTTAGTGTGATAAGGAGCTTGTGACCAATTTTTCAAAGAAGCCTCTTGCTTTTCGGCAAAAAGGTTTGCCCCTTTGACGATTCGAATGAAAATGGGGCTACCTCCATGACTTACCCTTCTTCTTGCCCAATTCGTCAGTTCTCGTTGAATCAAAAATGAATCTGGCAAATAGCTTTGCAAGACAATTCCTGCCGAGTAATCATAAAATTCTGCTAAATCCAGCGTCCTCTTAAAAGCCTCAATTGTTAGGTGAAAGTCTTTATAGCCTTCCACATCCAAATAAACTAATTTCTTTGCCTTTGTACCATCATTTTTTACATAATGATTATCTTTTGCGATCCGATACAGCCTTTGTAACTGCTTGACTATTGCAGCAATTGTCTCATCCCAAGCGAGTGGATTAATCTGGCTATATAAAGTCGATATCTTAATTGAAACGCACTCAACCTCTTCATTTGCCAAATCTCTAAGATAATCCGCAAGCCTAGTTGCTGCCTCCTCTTCTCCTAATATAGCCTCTCCGATATGATTTAAATTCATCCGCACCCCTTCCTTGCGCCTCTTTCTAAGATGGGTAAAAAGCAATTTTGGCTCCGCAGGAAGGATGATATTGGCAGTTATTTTCCTTATTACATATTTAACTAAAGGTATAATAAGAGGTGCAAAGGGCTTCCCGATAAGAGAAAAAGCTCTCATCTGCCATCTATTCCACCATGGCAAGGACTTTGGAATGCCATACTTTCGGATGAGATAAAGCATCTGGTCTGCGATGCGATAGGAATTATGGCTCCTAAAGACTTGATCGACCATATCGGTCATAAATGCTTTGTAAGTTTTATCTGACACAAGCAGCGCAAGGTGATTTGCCATCTTTTTTTCAAAAGAGGTTTGAATTTCGTAGGATTCATATAAGATATAGGCGGCAAGTTCTATCGCCATCTCACGCCTTTCTTCGTCGTTAAGGGGGTGAGATCTGACATGTTCGATGGCATCTAATGCTGAAGCTAAAAACCGGGAATGTTCCATAGCATAAAAATTTACCAGAAATCCCTGTTTACAAAAAGGTTTTCATTGGTCGTCTTGAGATTCAGTTACTACGCTCCGGCTAGCCGGAGTTTACGAGCTAGGAAATGCTATCTGACGCAACCTTTTGATTTACAGCGCATTGAGAAATCGCTCGGCTTACGGAGTAGGTAATACCGAGTGCTTTCTCAATGCGTTGTAAATCAAAATCTTGCATCATCTAGCTTTCCCTATCTCGTAAACTCCGGCTAAGTGCCCGATTTTTCTTGCAACTAAAATCTTTGTTATCGCAGACTCCCTTACATGAATTTTAGAGAATTTGCACTCCACGTGCTTCTATCGCTCATGCTAATGGTAGCCCCTCAACTTTATGCAAAAGTCTTAGTGGGAAGCGATCGACTTAAAAGTGAAGGAGTTGCCGAAAAGCTGCAAGGCAAGACAATTGGCCTGATCACCAATCATACAGCCATCAATAGCGCATTTGTTTCCACTATAGACACTTTAAGATCGCTATCTAAGCCTCTTCACTTTCACCTCATCGCCCTTTTTGCGCCGGAACACGGCATTCATGGAGCTTCTTTAGCAAATCAAACAATCGAAACTACAAAAACCTATGACAATCTACCCATCTACAGCCTATATGGTGAAACAAGAAGACCGACAGATGAGATGTTAAAGGGGATCGATCTTTTAATCTACGACATACAAGACATCGGCGCGCGCTCATACACATATATCACAACGATGTTTTATGCCATGGAAGAGGCTGCAAAAAGAGGGATCGAATTCATAGTATTAGATCGCCCTAACCCAATCAATGGCATTATAGTTGATGGGCCAATGTTAGAAGAAAAATTTCGCTCAATGGTAGGTTATATCAACGTCCCATATTGCCACGGAATGACTGTCGGAGAGCTTGCAAACTATTTTAATGCCGAATACAAAGTCGGGTGCAAATTAACAATCATTCCGATGAAAGGTTGGAAAAGATCAATGTCTTTTCAAGAAACAGGACTTCCTTGGATTCCGACAAGCCCCTATATTCCTGAACCTACAACCCCCTATTTTTATGCCACGACGGGAATTCTTGGAGAACTAAAAATGGTGAGCATCGGCATTGGGTATACGCTCCCCTTTAAACTAGTAGGCGCCCCTTGGATAGATGGAGAAAAGCTTGTTAAAGAGCTAAATGCTCAAAAATTTCCTGGTGTATACTTCACAAGCCTTTATTTTTGCCCCACCTTCGGCAGATTTGCAAAACAGGCTTGCCAAGGCGCCTTGATTATGGTCACGGACCACAAAAAATTTAAACCCGTTTCTACCCAATACATGATTTTAGGCGTTTTAAAAAATCTATATCCCAAGCAATATTTGGCAGCCCAGATTAATATGAAAGAGCAAAAGACAATGCTTTGTAAACTCAATGGAACAGAAGAAATCTATCGCATTCTCACCGAAGAAAAATCGATCATATGGAAGCTTTGTCAAGTTCATGAAAAAGAGAAGAATGCCTTTATTCAAAAGCGAAAGAAATATTTAGTTGCAGATTATGATGGATGAATTTTCTTTTAAAACACGTCAAAAGGCCATAGAGCACTTTAAAACTGAAAAATTCGATCTGCTCATTATTGGAGGGGGAATTGTCGGTGCAGCCACTGCGCGCGATGCTGTTTCCAGAGGGCTTAAAGTGGCTCTTGTCGAGCGCAAGGATTTTGCCTTTGGCACATCGTCCCGCAGCTCTAAACTGATCCATGGAGGTTTAAGATATCTGCAAAGCGCTGAATTTCATCTCGTCTTTGAAGCCTTAGCTGAGCGCAAGCATTTGATGGACACAGCGCCTTATCGGGTGAAGTACCTTCCGTTTTATGTGCCAAATTATGAGGGGGACAAAAAGGGGAGGTTTTTAATAGGAGCCGGCCTTTGGCTCTATGATTTACTCGCCATCTTTCGCACAAAAGAATGGCATCGCCACTTTTCTAAAAAAGACCTTTTACGCGATATCCCGATTTTAAAGGAAGAAGGGTTAAAAGGGGGCTATCGCTATTACGACGCTAGTATGCAAGACGATGTGATTGTGATCGATACATTGCGCGCAGCACATCAAGGCGGGGCCGCAATTGCCAATTATGTGGAAGCCTTGGCCCCTATTTGGAAAGAGGATAAGGTTGCTGGATTTAGGCTTAAAGACCACGAATCTGTTTCTAAAGATGAGTTTGAGCTGAAAGCGAAGAGAGTGGTTGTTTGCGGCGGTCCCTGGACGGATGAATTGGGAAGCCTGCTTTCACCCAATTGGAAGAGGATTTTAACACCCAGCAAAGGCGTCCATTTAGTTTTTGATCTAAAGCGACTTCCTCTGCCAGGTGCCATGATGATGGTGCATCCTCAAGATGGGCGCATTGCTTTTGTAATGGCAAGACCTGATTTAGGAACAGGCGTCACCATTGTAGGCACAACCGACAGCCCAGCGCCTCAAGATCCAGATATGGCCAAAGTTAATGAAAGCGATATCGACTACTTGATGGATCTTCTTTGGCGGTATTTTCCAAGTCTTAGACTTACCAAAGCAGACATCATCAGCACTTATGTAGGCATCAGACCGTTAATGAATCCCATGATGAATTCATCGTTGAATTCATCGTTGAATTCTACAGATGAAAAGAAAAAGTCGCTTCAAGATATCAGCCGCGAATATTACATCGCATTAGGTCCAGGACAAACGGTTTTAGTAGCCGGAGGCAAGTATACGACCCATCGCCAGATGGCGAAGGAAATTGTCGATTTTACGCTAAAAGCCTGGAAAATATCATCGCCACCCGGCAGCCCCGACGCTCCGCCATCCACAGGGGCTAGCCAAACTAGTTTGCCTGTAAACTCTTGTATGACTGCAAAAGCTGTTGAAAAGTCTTTACAACAAGCAAAAGAAGAAGGGATTAAAATCCCAAGTGAGCTAATTGAACGCTTTGGTTCTAAAGCATTAGATGTCATCCATTTTCATAATAGGGATGTTACAAAAGATCCGGAAGGCTTCCCTTGCCTTGCAGCTCAACTTGAATATACGATGAAGCATGAAATGGTGCTGCACTTGGAGGATTTTTATTTGAGAAGAGTTCCCCTTTTTCTCACGCGCGCAGATGGAGGTTTACCCTGGGCGGATGGGTTGTCTCATACCTTTGCTAAGGTAAAAGGTGTGGATACGCAGGAAGCTGTCTTTGAAGTCTTTAAACTTCGGCAAGAGTTAAGTCAACGCCTCTTATGGAAAAATTAGCAACCGCGTAGCTTAAGTGCTAAATTTTTCACACTCCCTCTTGACAAGAAATCCCCACTTGATTCAAAATGAGAGGTCAAATTCAACATGAACTTAAATGAAGGAGTCTTATCATATGAAAAATATCAGACCACTAGGAAACAGAATCCTTGTCCAACGCTCAAAAGCACCAGAATCCAAAGGGGGCATTTTACTTCCTGAATCTGCCAAAGAAAAACCAAAAGAGGGCATTGTTTTAGCAGTTGGCCCGGGAAAACTCGACGATAAGGGCACATTGCAAACTGTACAACTTAAAGTGGGCGATCGCGTGCTTTTTAGCGCCTATTCCGGCACCGAAGTCAAGGAAGATAAAGAGGAGATGTTAATCCTTTCTGAAGATGATATCTTAGGTGTCCTCGCCTAAGCTCGACAAGGAATTATATACATAAACAACTTAATTTAAGAGGCAATCTATGTCAAAAATACTCCAATTTAATGAAGAAGCCTTAAAGTCGCTTCTTAAAGGTGTGCGCACCTTAGCAAAAGCTGTCATTGTGACCCTTGGACCCAAAGGGCGAAATGTCGTCATCAATAAGGGATTCGGATCTCCCCTATCCACAAAAGACGGTGTGACTGTCGCTAAAGAAATTAGCTTAAAAGATAAGTTTGAAAACATGGGCGCAGAGCTTGTAAAAGAGGTAGCCTCCCGCACTTCCGATACAGCAGGAGATGGCACCACAACTGCAATTGTTTTGGCTGAATCGATATTTTCAGCAGGCGTGAAAGTGGTCTCTTCCGGCGCAAATCCGATGATCTTAAAAAAAGGGATCGATAAGGCTGTTGAAGTGATTGTCAAGTCTTTAAAAGGACTTGCCAAGCCGATTAATACATCAGATGAAATCAAGCAAATTGCCACCATTTCTGCTAATAACGACCCAGAAATTGGCAAGATCATCGCCGAAGCGATGGATAAAGTCGGTAAAGATGGGATCATCACAGTAGCAGAAGCCAAAGGGATCGACACAACGCTTGATGTCGTTGAAGGGATGCAATTTGATAAGGGATTTTTATCCCCATACTTCATCACTAACCCTGAAAACATGAGTGTTGAACTTGCTAATGCCTCAATCCTGATCACTGATAAAAAACTCTCAACAGTGAAAGACATAGTGCCATTCCTTGAAAAAGTCATGGAAAAAGGACCTCGTCCACTTTTGATCATCGCAGATGACGTCGATGGGGAAGCACTTGCAACACTTGTAGTCAATAAGCTTAAGGCCGGATTAACTGTTGCGGCCGTAAAAACGCCGGGCTTTGGAGATAGAAGAAAAGCGATGCTTCAAGATATTGCCATCTTAACTGGGGCCACACTCATCACTGAAGAGGTCGGTCTTTCACTTGAAGATGCAGATCCAAGCGTCCTTGGACGGGCTAAGACAATTACCGTGACAAAAGAGCACACAACGATCGTCGATGGCGCAGGCGCACTTGCAAGCGTCAAAGAAAGGGTTGCGCAAATTAAGGCAGAGCTTTCTCATCCAAATGTCTCAAGCTACGATAAAGAAAAATTAGAAGAGCGCTTAGCAAAACTTGTCGGAGGCGTTGCCGTCATCAATATTGGCGCTGCTACAGAAACTGAAATGAAAGAAAAGAAAGCAAGAGTTGAAGATGCTTTACATGCAACAAGAGCAGCAGTCTCTGGCGGCATAGTCCCTGGCGGCGGCGTAGCACTTCTACGCGCAGTGAAAAGCCTTGATGCATTAAAGCTTGTCGGTGATGAAGCCTTTGGCGCAAATATCATTAAAAATGCCTGCTTTTCCCCTGCAATTGCCATTGCCACTAACTGTGGGAAACAAGGCAACCTTATTGCAGAAAAAATTTATGAAGCGAGTGGCAGCTTTGGATATAATGGGTTGACGGATGAATTTACTGACCTGATAAAAGCAGGGGTTGTCGATCCAGTGCTTGTCACAACGAATGCCCTAATCAATGCAGCCTCTATTGCAAGTCTACTTTTGACAACAGCTGCCATGATTACCGATAAGCCCGTTCCAAAATCTAAACAAGCCTCTGCCGGCATGGGTGGGATGGGAGGCATGGGTGGAATGGGAATGGGTGGCATGGGCGGTATGATGTAACTTCAAAGGAATAAGAGAGGTTCGTATGCCAACTTATGACTACGTGTGCCATACTTGCAAGAGTGAACTTGAAGTGATGCAAAAGATCACGGAGCAGCCATTAAAGACTTGCCCCAAATGCCAAACTGAAGGTCTGATCAGAGGACCTGGGGGCGGCATTGGGATCAAGTTTACAGGAGATGGGTTTTACTCCACCATGTATCCACCTAAAGGTTCAGGTGAGCCCAGCAAGCCAGCAACTCCTCCGCCACCTGGCGAAGGATGTTGCCCTTGCGGCAAAAATCAGTGCCAATAAAGATCTATTTCATATCCAAATTTATCAAATCTTAATAATTTCTTGGCATCCTAGCTTCTTTACAAATGGAAGGTAAGATGCTAAGAATTATTGTTTTGATACTCTTGACGTTTTCCTCTTTTTCATATTCTCAAGATGTGCATATCAAGCATTCTAAAGATCATGAATTAGTTTATGAGAACTTCAACCCTTACACCAATGCCTATCAAATAGAGTCTATCGTCACTTTAGGCGCAAATGGCCACCCCATCCTTTGTCAAACAATCGATTTTGATAAAAAAGGAAGGGCTATCAAAAAATCGATGTATGGGAATTTATCGGGCAACTGCCACGCCGAGCTTATCATTGACGATAAGGGTAAACCCTTACAGAATGGCATCGAAGTGTTTTCCACACATTGCCATTACAACAAAAAAGGCAACCTCATCAAACAAGAGATCTCAAGCGGAACTACAGTAAAGACCACAAAACGCCCCATTACCAGCCGTAGCTTATCTTTTTCAACTTACGCTGAAGAGAAATTTGAAACAGCGATGGGCACCATATTTGGAAAAGGCTTTCTTCAATTTGCAGGCTACTATTCAGGCTTGACAACGACCGGAGTTTACAACGAAGGGAATAATCTCAATGAAAAAACGCGTGTGACCGTCATCAACGGCATTTTAAACATTTATAGCGACATGAAAAATATTCTCTTTGCCTTATCATCCACTCATGGCGATGTGACCATTCACTACGTCTTTCGCCCAACTGGAGGATGGACAAGCGATATGTGGAACTGCGCCCTTGTCAAAATGGGATTTTTATCAGAACCAGCTTTACACCTTGCCACTCTTTGGAAAAAGCTCATCCAAGAGATGGGGGGAACAAAGTCAGGTGCAAAGATCGTCCACTACGCCCATAGCTTAGGTGCAACAGATACCTACAATGCCATCGAGCTTTTGACACCGGAAGAAAGGAAGGCGTTGCACATCGTCACGCTAGGAGCTCCTACATTAATTCCAGATAGCATTGGCCTTGCAAGCGTCATGAACTATGCCAGTCGCCGTGATGCGATCTGCATGTTTGATCCATTAGGGTATATCCGCTCTTGGTCTGGTAATGAGACAAATGTCAAATTTGTAGGCGACACCTATGGCCTTCCGGAGCACTCTATCTATACAGAAACCTATCAAGAGGTCTTAAAAGAACTTGGACAAGTCTTTAAAGAGTGCAACCAGTGGTTCAATAAGCCTTCCCCTCCTTAAACCTAAAAACGGCAGTTGGAGACGCTAACTTGACACAATCTCTTGAACCAGAATCATTTGCAGTGGGGCGGTCCTTCACCAATCGGGAATGTCCCACCCCACTGCAAAGTGATTCTAATTCAAGATCTTGCGCCAATTTAGCATCTCGAACTGCCGTTTCTAGGTTAAACCTAGAAAGGGCGGGCAGAGGCACGGGATTTTAGTTTCGCGGGATTTTAGTTTCGAAAGAAGTCTATTATTAATAGATGCATGTACAAAGACATAAAAAAATGTATGCAGAAAATTTAATTATTTAGTTGTGCAAAAAAATTGAAGTTCCTAAAATGCAAGAAAACCTCTTACATAGAGAAAAAGTTGGCTGCATGAAAGTAAGTCAAGCGCTATTGGCGCGTAAATCTTGCCGAGCTTATTTGCCTCAAGCTGTAGAGGAAGAAGACATTCGCCAAATTTTGCATTTTGCAAGACAAGCGCCTTCTGGAACCAATTCACAACCTTGGCAGGTGGCGGCCATAAGCGGTGTAACAAAGAAAACGCTTGATGCCAAATTGTTACAGGCCTTTCAGTCTGGCGCTCCTAAGCACCCCGATTACAACTATTACCCCTTGCACCTAAGTCCTGAAATGCAGCAAAAACGAGTGGCTTGCGCCATGCAGCTGTATGAATCGATCCATATCGATCGGGACGACATTACAAAGCGCTTAGAGCAATGGGCGCTTAACTACTCTGCCTTTAACGCCCCTTGCGCCTTATTCTTCTTCATGGATGGGACCCTTGAAAAAGGCTCTTATATGGACTTAGGGATGTTTTTGCAATCGGTCATGCTGATGGCAGAAGAATTGGGGCTTGCGACGTGTCCGCAAGCGGCACTTGCCGAGTATCCATCAATTGTTAAAGATCTCTTGGGATACCCCCAAGACACTATTTTACTTTGCGGCATGGCGCTTGGGGTGGAAGATAAGGAGGCGGCTATCAATGGCTATCGAACGCCAAGAGATCCCGTCGATGCCTTTACCAAGTTTTTTAACTAACGTGGTGTGTGCTCACAAGCATTGTCAGTCTTTCTAGCACCTTGTTATTTCTTTGGATAAACTCATTTAAAGCTTCAGGCGTCATCTCCCTTTGCGCAAGCAATGAGAGCTCATACGACTGCTTCACAAGATCTGTCGCAAGGGAGGAATCGATGACGTCAATCTTTTGAATGGCTTCCATCAGCGGGTTATTGGTGTTGATCACGTAAGTCACGTTAGAGAGCATATTCATCACATTTTGGGCATTTTGCGGGTTAGAGCGCACCAGATAATCGCGCATGCGGCGCTGATTTTCATCGATCACGACAAAGCCTTGAAGAGAGCTGCTGGCTAAACTCTTAGCCTCAACTTTTACCTTAGCATTATCTAATTTACGCTGGATAAATTCGGCAAGGTGCGTGGCATTTGTTTTTCCTGCGCTATCTAAAATAGTATGCTCTTTGTCCTTATCTAAAATGCTATCTTCAATAGAGGCGTCAATGCGCTGAAAATGGGTCGATGGGATTTTTCTTTCTAAAAACTGCATGAGGAATGGATCAATTGGGCTATCTGCGCAAAGCACTTCAATCCCTTTACTTAAATAGATATCTAAAAAGTGCGCTGCATGCGACACATCAGCTGTATAAAATACTTTATCTTTGACTTTGTCTTTATTATTTTCGATGTATTCTTCGGTGGTGAGATAATTGCCCTTGGTGTTTTTCCACACTAAAAACTCTTTGACTCTTTCGTAGAATTTTTCATCTTCAAGAACACCAAGTTTTACCACCTGAGAGACATCGATCCAGCTGCTTAAGAACTGCTCTTTATCGTTGCGATAAAGAGAAGATAAACTATCTGACACCTTTTTAGAGATGTGGTTGGCAAGCTGGCGCACAGTGCGATCCATTTGTAAATAGCTTCTTGACACATTTAAGGGAATATCTGGGCTATCGATCACCCCGCGAAGGGCCATCAAGTAATTGGGTATCACATCTTTGCAGTTATCTGAGACAAAAACGCGGTTGCAATACAATTTGACGCTATTTTTATCGGGATCAAAGTTCATCCGAATTTTTGGAAAGTAGAGGATGCCTTGCAAGTGAAAGGGATAATCGACATTGAGATGGATCCAAAATAAAGGCTCTTCTTCCATTGGGTATAGGTGGCGGTAAAACTCAAGGTAGTCTTGCTTTGTGCATTCCGATGCTGGCTTAATCCAAAGGGGCTGCTTGCTGTTGATGAGCTCACCCCCTAAGTAGACAGGATAAGGGAGAAATGAGCAGTAGTGGCGAAGGATCTCTTTGATTTTAGGCTCTTCTAAATACTCTTCGCTATCTTTTTCTATATGTAGAGTAATTTCTGTTCCCCTTGTAACTCTTGTGCCCTTTTCGATCTCATACTCTGAGGAGCCATCGCAAGACCATAGCACGCTTTCGGCATCAGGTTTATAGGACAAAGTATTGACATCGACTTTTTGCGCGACCATGTAAGAGGAATAAAATCCTAAACCAAAGTGGCCGATGAATTGGTCTTGTTCATTATTCGATTGGTACTTATTGACAAAGTCCTCAGCGCCTGAAAATGCAATTTGCGCGATATACTTTTGCACTTCCTCGGCATCCATCCCGATGCCATTGTCGATGAACTTTAGTGTTTTGTCTGTTTTATTGATCTCGATGACAATCTTAAAATCTTCATCGTTTGTCTCGGCTTGGTCTTGCACCGCGCCTTGATCGCGCAATATCTTTACTTTTCTGATCGCATCACAGGCGTTGGAAACAAGCTCTCTGACAAAAATATCTTTATCAGAATAAAGCCAGCGCTTGATGATGGGTAAAATATTTTCACTATGAATTTCTAATGCTTTTTTTGTCATGATTTAAACCTTATTAATTTTGTGTATACAATTTTGGACTTTGCACTCTATTTCTGTCACGCATTTTCTTCGCCCATTAATTGGTAGGTTGAATAGAATTCTTTGAAGTGGGATAATCTTTCCTTATGAAGATCGTTTTATCTCAGATTAATACCACCGTTGGAGATATCAGGGGAAATACAGAACTGATTTTATCCAAGATCGCCTTAGCTGAAAAAAACAAGGCGGACCTGATCGTCTTTCCAGAACTTGCCATCCCAGGATATTTTCCGGGCGATCTTTTGCTCCTTGATCACTTTATCGATGATGCAAGCTCGGCATTAGACACTCTTATCAAAAGCTCTAAAAATCTCTCGATTATCGTTGGGACCGTGCGAAAAAATGAGTCGATATACGAAAAAAGACTCTTTAATAGCGCAGCCGTCATCTCGCATGGGCAGCTTTTAGGATTTCAAGATAAAAGCCTTCTTCCCACCTACGATGTATTTGAAGAAAGGCGCTTTTTTGAACCTGGGAACAAGCAATTTCTTTGGCATATCGATCATTTAAAGTTTGGCGTAACCATATGCGAAGATATTTGGCTGCAAGGAGATACGCTAAAGCAGGGAAGGTATCGCTATGACCCTGTCAGTGAACTTGCTAAGTTATCCCCAGATCTTATGATCAATATTTCAGCATCTCCTTACAGCTTCCATAAGTTTGAAAAAAGAATAGAATGTGCAAAGCGCGCCAGCAAAGTAGCAAAATGCCCCTTCCTACTTTGCAATAATGTTGGCGCAAATGACAGCCTCATTTTTGATGGCAAAAGCTTTTGCTTAGACCTTAAAGGAAATATTCAAAGAAGCGCAAAAGGCTTTCTTGAAGAAGATTTATGGGTCGATACAGAAGATGTAAAAGCCGATGTTGCCACACCTTTAGATCTTTTTGAAGATTTGTATCAGGCGCTTGTCCTTGGCATATCCGATTATTTTCGTAAGTCTGGATTTAAAAAAGCGTGTCTTGGATTATCTGGCGGTATCGATTCAGCGCTTGTCGCCTGCCTTGCCAAAGAGGCCCTTGGCAAAGAGAATGTTTTAGGGGTGCTGATGCCCTCTCGCTATTCCTCTTCAGGAAGCCTTGAAGATGCCGAGAGGCTTGCAAAAGCATTAGATATCAAGACGCATACAATTTCAATTGAAGAGCCCTTTAAAAGCTACCTCACTCTTTTATCTCCCATATTTAAAGACTGCGCCCCTAATAAAAATGACCTTACAGAACAAAATATTCAAGCGAGAATCCGCGGCATGATTCTCATGGCCATTGCTAATAAAATGCAAATGATCGTCCTTAGTACCGGCAATAAAAGCGAGTATGCGATGGGATATGCCACCCTTTATGGCGATATGTGTGGAGGCATTGCTCCTATTGCAGATCTTACCAAAACAAAGGTCTATCAATTGGCTAACTGGATCAATCGAAATGAAGAGATCATTCCAAGAAACACCATAAGCAAATTTCCATCGGCAGAACTTGCCCCTAACCAAAAAGATAGCGACTCTCTTCCCGACTACGCAATCCTTGACAATATAATCAAAGCCTATATTGAAGAGTATCAAACGCCGCAGGCAATTACAAAGGCATTTGGCTATACCAAAGAATTTGTAGATGATGTAATAAGGCGCATCCACCTCAATGAATTTAAAAGAAAACAAGCGCCCCTTGGCCTTCGCGTCTCCGAAAAAGCCTTCTTTGCAGGACGCAAAATCCCAGTGGTAAAAAAACATTTTTAATTGATTTTATACCGAAAGTGTTTCAAAATTTCAGTATAATAAGGAAAAACTATGATCACACAAGAGAGCAACCAAACCGCCATTACTCCAACAAGAGTGCAAGATTATCCCGAATGGTTCCAACAAGTGATTAAACATGCCGATATGGCTGAAAACTCCCCTGTGCGCGGCTGCATGGTCATTAAGCCTTGGGGGTATGGAATCTGGGAAAATATGCAAAGAGATCTCGATGCAAGGATCAAGGCCACAGGGCATCAAAATGCCTACTTCCCCCTATTTATTCCGCTCAGCTTCCTTGAAAAGGAAGCCACTCACGTTGAAGGGTTTGCCAAAGAGTGCGCCGTTGTGACGCATCATCGCTTAGAGCTAAAAGATGGACGCCTTATTCCGTCTGGAGAGTTGGAAGAGCCCTTAGTCGTAAGGCCAACTTCTGAGACAATCATTGGTGAATCATTTTCCCGCTGGGTAGAGTCGTATCGCGATTTGCCCTTGCTAATCAACCAATGGGCCAACGTCGTGCGCTGGGAAATGCGTCCTAGGATATTTTTACGCACATCTGAATTTCTTTGGCAAGAAGGGCATACTGTCCACTCTAATGCCGAAGAGGCCATTGAAGAGACGCTTAAAATGCTGCACGTTTACCGCGATTTTATTGAAAATGTCCTTGCCATTCCCATTATCTTAGGGGAAAAGTCTCCTGGCGAGCGCTTTCCAGGAGCCGTCAGCACATACTGTTTAGAAGCCATGATGCAAGATAGAAAAGCGCTGCAAGCCGGCACATCCCATTATTTGGGACAAAATTTTGCCAAAGCTTCTAATATCAAATTCAACAATAAAGAAGGGGTCACAGAATACGGCTATACCACCTCTTGGGGCGTCACAACAAGGCTGATTGGGGCGATGATCATGTGCCATGGCGATGATGATGGGCTAAGACTGCCTCCACGCGTAGCTCCTCAGCAGATTGTCATCATCCCTGTCATTCCAAAGCCTGAAATGGAAGTTGAGGTATTGGCATATGCAGAAAAAATCGCAGAAAAATTAAGAAGCAGCTCTTTCCATGGCAAATTGCTTTCAGTACTCGTCGATAAAAGGGATCGCCGCGGCGGTGAAAAGAATTGGGAGTGGATTAAAAAGGGAGTGCCCCTTCGCATTGAAGTGGGGCCTCGCGACATGGAATCCTCTTCCATGATGGTTGCAAGGCGCGATATGCCGCATAAGCAAAAGGTAAAGGTCGGTCTACATGAAATTACAGATGAGGCCTTAAAAAGCCTTGAGTCGATCCAAAATGGGCTATACCAAATGGCAAAAGAGCACCTCAATGCCCATTTAAGGAGCGATATCACAACGTTTGATCAATTAGTTAAATTCTTTACTCCAAAGTCGCAAGACAAACCAGAAATTCACGGCGGCTTTGTCTTGGCTAAGTGGTGTGGAGATGAAAAGACAGAAGAGATGCTAAGCGAGCACAAGATATCGATTCGTTGCTTGCCCCTTGAACAAAGCGGCACGCAAGGCATTTGTGTCCTGACAGGCCGCCCCGCAACGCTTGATGCCGTATTTGCTAAGTCGTATTAACAACCTAAATAGATCCAATAACCAGTGAAGAAATTCGCGTGTTAAGAGAAGAAGCTCATCTTAAGTCAAGCCGTATTTGCAAATTATCTCAACCTAACTGTTGGCTACATATCACAATTGGAAAGAGGTTTGAAAGAGCCTACAGGAGCTGTACTCGCTTTGCTGAAT
>JABDAE010000039.1 GCA_013289325.1 Chlamydiota bacterium | reverse complement strand
CTTACA
The DNA here is from genome assembly GCA_013289325.1 of Chlamydiota bacterium. Lineage (GTDB taxonomy): Bacteria > Chlamydiota > Chlamydiia > Chlamydiales > Parachlamydiaceae > JABDAE01. Next base: position 22,263 of record JABDAE010000039.1, on the reverse strand, counting down.
AGCACCATGGGTTGATGACCGTGATGTCATCATGGATAAAATCTTTAACATTGATTGTGACAATAGCCATGCCGTAAACTTTTGCTGTGGCAGCTATGTAAAGATCCTGTACACTGAGAGGTTTTCCCTTTTTTCGGAAGACTGCATCAAGGCTGCCCCATTCCATGGCTATTCGTTCATCGATAGGGATGATTTTATCTTTGAATTCCGTTAGAATTTCCCCATAAAACCAATCTTCTAGCAACGTTCTTTTGCGCGAACGTGGTAATAGTTCTATTCCATTCCAAATTTCTGCAATCGTCACAACACTAAGAGAAAATGCATCGCTATCTTTGTTCTCAAACCATTCCAAAACGCTTGTTTCAATTTTTTCTTTCTTGCGCAATTCACTAATAATGCATGTATCTAAAAGATAGGTCATAAATTAACCATGCGAGGTAAGTCTTTTGAACGGGCTAAGTTTAATTCTATCTCCTTACAAGGAGAGTTTGCAAATAATTCGATTATTGATTTTTTTTCTTTCTTCAATTTATGGTACTCCGCTGCTGAGACGATCCAAGCGATCTCTTCTCCTCTATAAGTGATTTGCTGGTCTCCCTCGTCCACTGCCATTTTAACTAGCTCACTAAATTGTTGCTTTGCCTGCTGCATTTGCCATGACGCCATCTTAATCCTCCAATCTAGACTGTCTAGATTTATTATAATATAAATCAGATGTATTGGCAAGAGTATATAGTCCTTCCAGCTGAAGTCTGGGATTTTGACATTGTCTCCTTTTGGCTCTTTTTCCGCTTCAACTTTAAGAGCAACGAACATCTTATGGCAGCTGATCGATTAGTCTATGGATTTCTTCAACTAGATAAAAAGGAAGAGATAATAGGTGATAAGACACTGTTTCCCCTTGTGTGGTTTTAAGGTTTACCTCTACTGCACTTGGATAATCTGAATTAATCCGAACAGCTCTCTTTAATTTTTTCATACCCATGAGAAGATGCAACGACTTCAAACTGCCAGTAGCTCCTGCCTTTACTTCAACAGGAATCACTTGTGAGCCATGTTGAAGAAGATAGTCTACCTCTGCGCTTCCCCCTTTGTCTTCACGATGCCAATAATAAAGAGCCGGTTCCATAAAGGCCAGTTCAACAGTTCTTAAAAGCTGCCCCACAACCTGCTCTGCAATTCCTCCTCGATTGACAAGAGTAATTCCCTCGATCGATGTCAACTCTGAAAGTCGAAGACCCAATGCACCAATGCTTAAACCTACATCTAAAAAGATCATTTTTTTGTATTTATGGTTTTTATCACCTGCAAGTGGAACTCCATTTGCTCCACATCCTTCAACAACATGTGCAACGCGAGCCTTACACAGGAGCTCCAAAGCTTGCTTAACTGCTGAAGATTGGACCACGGGATTAATTTTAGAGTAGGTAATTTTTTCTCCTAATTGCTGGGGAATGGCTGTCATCGCTTCCTCCAAAAGCTCTATCGACAACCGTCCTCGATATCTTGCAAAGTCATCTCGATAAGTTGTTAAAAGCTCTTGTTGGACTTGTTGAAGAGCTATTAGAGAACGGGTTTCTACCCACGTGTTGACAGCTGCCGGCATTCCGCCAACAAAAAAATACTCTTTGAAAATTGAAAGTAACTTTTCATGGATGGCTAAAGGAATTTGGGAGCTTATCTGATACTTTCGAAGATACCCCGCAAGCTGTGATTCGCCTTTTGCTAAGAGAAATTCTTGAAAAGAGAGGGGCTCTAAATAGCCTAAGCTGATGCGACCCACAGGCATGCTAAAGGTGTGGTTCTCTAAGGCAAATTCTAAAAGTGAACCGGCAGCAATCACCGCAAGTTCAGGAAGATCTTCAGCAAACCAACGCAATTTGGCAATGAGTTGAGGTGCTGCTTGAATTTCATCTAAAAAGAGAAGAGTTTTTTTGGGGTCCACTACTATTCCTAATGCCAGTTCCATATTTTCTAAAATGATTCGTGGTTCATTTTCCTTAAATAGCGAAGCTAGCTGCGGTTTTTTTTCAAAATTCAGTTCTATCAACTGAAGATCCATTCGCTTAGCTAGATCGCGTACAAGCCATGTCTTTCCAACTTGTCTTGCACCCCTAATAATCAGTGGTTTGCGAGAGCTTGAATTCAACCATTGATCTAAAAACATCATAAAATTTCGTTTCATTTTCTACCCTATTTTCTTAATCATACCCTACATTTAATGAGTAAGTCAAGAAAAGAACCGGTTGTTTTGTTGGGATGTAAAAGAAAAGAAGGGGTTAGGGATAGGAAATCCCCCGCTACCCACATTGGCTTAAGTCATACGTTTTTTTGACAAAGACCTCGATAGAAAAGTTATATCTTACGTTAAGATCAACGATGGTAACGATGGAACGATTTAACGATAAATTTTTTAAATTTTCAAATTATAAATCTTGACAACTTTATTGTATTGTGACATTTTTCAGTCAAAAATGTCACAAGACCAGAGCCATGCCATTTCTTCCAAAATTTAACATTACCAATAATATTACAGCTGCTCTTGTAAAAATAGAGCGCACAAGAGGTTTTTTAGAAGCTGCGCGGCTTTCTGACGAGTGGATTGCAAAAATGCAGGCTAAAACTCTAATTTTGGAAGCTCATTATACAACGCATATTGAAGGCACTCATTTAACTTTAGACCAATCTGAACAGCTTTTAACTGGGCATGAAATAGAGAATGCTGACCCTGAAGATGTTAGAGAACTTCTAAATTATAAGAAAGCCTTTGATTTGGTTGCAGATTATTTAGGTAGTGGAGAGCCCATACGAGAAGGACTCATTCGCGAAATTCATAAAAGGCTTGTTGAGGGCGTTAGAGGGAATTCTGCGACACCAGGAGAATACAGAAAGATACAAAACTATGTTGCCAATTCGAAGACAAAGGAAATTATTTATACGCCACCTTCAGCTTTCGAAGTTCCACTTATGATGGCAGAGCTAGTAGAATGGCTAAAAGTAGAACAAGAAATTAATCCTGTGCTTATTGCTGGAATAGCTCAATTTCAGCTTGTTCATATTCATCCCTTTTTAGATGGCAACGGTCGGTCAGCGCGCTTGCTTTCAACACTCTATCTTTATAAAACAGGTTATGATTTTAAACGCCTTTTTACGATTAGCGAATATTATGATAGAGACCGTTCAAATTACTACAAAGCGATTCAATCCGTCCGAGAAAACGATCTGGATATGACTTTTTGGTTAGAGTATTTTGTGAATGGATTAGCGACTCAGCTGCAGGAAGTTCAGAATCGTGGTCAGCAAGTGATGAAACTAGATATTCTCAGTATCCAACATCAACTTTCTAAAAGAGAAAAAGAAGCTCTTGAACAAGCTCTAGATGAACAAGGGTTTTCTATTAAAGAGTTTCAACTTCTTTTTCCTGAAACAAGTAAAAGAACTCTTCAGCGAGAATTAAAACATTTACTTGAAATAGATCTTTTAAAAGCAGAAGGCTCAACCAATGACCGCCGCTACATGATAAACTTGTGACAAATTCATGTCGCAACTTATGACAAACTTGTGACACAGAAGGAAAGGAAAAACAATGGGGTCAGTAGTCTTTCTCCGGGGAAAGACTACTGACCCCATTGTTTTTCCTTTCCTTTGATAGATTTATTCTCTCACGTCCAGTATTGGCTGGTATTACTCTAATAAATTTGCCTAAAACCGCAAAAATTGTTGCTTTGAATAACTCCTGCTAAATTGCGGGTAATTATAATGATTCATGGGGAAATAAGAGGGGGTTTATTTGTAGAGACTGACAAAAGTCTTGAACCCATAAAAATAAACAATGCCGGGTACATTTTGGGAAGAAACGAGTTCTCAAGTGGTAATACTCTTCTGTTCATTACAAAAGACCATCTAATGCCACACTTTATTTCAAGCTTCATATTCGGCAGGACGAAGGCGATGGCGTGCAATGTTACCCATCCTATTACTCATATCTTTTCTATCGCTGCTGCCGCAGCTCTAATTTTATTTCGCTTCTACCCCACATTCCACGTCGCTTCGCTCCGTTTCATGCGGGGCTGCTGCACTGAAAGCGGCTGCCGCCGCTGGTCACGGCAGTGACCAAAGTGTGATAGCCCCGCATGAAACGGAGCGAAGCGACGTGGAATGTGGGGTTGCAAGTAGTTGATAATCAAGCTGCGTTAGCAGCGATAGTACACATATGAGTAATAGGATGATGTTACCTTCATGCAAACTCATTAAATCTCTTTCAACAGCTTCGAGAAACTGAGATTGATCTTCAATAGGGACATAATGACCTGCATATTCCCTAACAGCAGCTACAGCCATCGTTTTATTCATCCGATCGCGAACAATATGCACAACAGTTTCTGTGATTGCATTTCTGTAGCGCATTCTAAAAGGATCTGGATTGCCTAATTCTTTTCGCGTAACGGAGTAGCGTAAACAAGAGCGTTCATAAGCCGGTTCTATTCTCCTTATTCGTCATGAGGGGCGAGATGGGGTATCCGGCTGCCCTTACAGCTCCACAGTCCGGCCTTTGCAATGTGTTGTTCAAAGGCCACCCCCATTACCCTTTCAAGACCGCTTGAATCTTATGTATATGATTTTAGATGCCGCTTTAGCGGATAGAGTCAATTGGAAAGTGATTCTAATTCAAGATCTTCATGCCAATTTAGCATCTCGAACTGCCGTTTCTAGGATAATCCCCATGCGATGGAGGTCGATGACAATCGAGAGTATTATGATGGAACAACTGAAAAATTCTGCGTGCGCGAAAAACCAAAAGCTTCGCCTGTAGATCTAAGCCAAGACATGAGTGACGATCACAAATGGATGATCGAAAAAACTTCATAAAACACTTTCGGCAAGAGTATCTCCTGCTTGTTCCATTTGTTGCTCTCTTTCTGCAATCACAAGCGGGCGCTTGGGATCAAGCTTTATTAAATACTCATGATATAGTAGCTTATGCATGGCCTTATATCCTCTTTCTTGAGCAATTTGGAGCGCTGTTTTGCCTTTGAAATCGCTTTCTTCATGTTTGTTACTTGCAAGTACCTTTTTTTGCATGTCGGCTGGCAAAACGTCAAGGAGCCTTCTTGTTAAGGCTTGATCATCCCATGCAACAAGCTGACAAAGAACCCCTGCAATTTCATGACATGAGAGTTGAAAAAATAGGTGATTGTCGATGATGGGGATTAAAACTTCCGATCTGATTAGCTCACCGTTTTGTGTACCCTTTTTATGTGTCTGGATGACATGCTGCAACCATTCATTGGCTTTTTTGGAAAGAAATTTCAGCGCTTTTTTTCTTTCGCTCATTGCCTCTGTCATTGTCTCTGTAAAACGTTTTTTAACGTCTTCAATCATCTGCGAAGCATTATTTTCCGAAATCGTATACAATTGCGAGGTGAAAGCATTGATGAACGCAAGCACATGCTCTTCTAAAGATTGGCTTACGGCCTGTTTCCCCTCTAGCCAGATGGGATCAACATAGGGCGTGATAGCGGCTAAGGCCGCATTTGCGGCATTCTCTTGTTTTTTACCTTTGTAGATTACACTGGAGCTTAAAGCCTGAGCATATGTTTGTTGCACAAGTTCTCTATGTTCTACTTTTCCAAATGCTGTGGTCAATAAATAGGTGAAGAGGGCTGGCAGATCGGGATCATTGTTTTTAATTTGCTGAAGGGCCCATTCAAGCAAAGACAATGACCCTGTTTTTAGCTCTGTTATGGAGATCTGCAGCTGAGGGGTGTTCTTAAGGCTACTTGTGAATTCCACAATGTGTTTGACCTCTTCCAGCATACGGCGTGCATTCTGGATTTTAGACAATCCTGACTCTAATATCACCTTTTTATATTGGGTGAGATCATGGATAAGAGTGGCTCCTACTTGATTGAGTTGTTTGATCACTTCCCGATATGCCCACACTGAATGACCCGCCTTTAAAAGGGGTGCCATCACATTAATCACTTGATCAAGCACTGTATGCTCTGTTTGACCAGCAGGTGACGCTGCTAAATTATAATTAAACGGGATATTATTTTCCTTTGCCCATGGAATAAAAAATTTTAGCCTTTCTAGATCTAAATATTTGCCTTTATGGAGGTGATGGCTGATGAAGTGGACAACAAGAGGAACGACCTTTTGGCCTTGAGTTGCAAGAGTGTTTTCTAAAGTGAGAATTTGTAAAACGAGTTCTATTAGCTGAGGGGAAAGAATAGGCTTTTTAGAAGAATACATCCTTTCAAATAGAGAGTTCTCAATCAAATACGCAAGTCTTTGGGATATTAAATGGATGTGCGCCTCTGGACGTGCGCCCATCTGCAAAAGGGCGTGAATCTGCGCAATATACCCGTCTCTATCGTCATTGTATCGCGGATTTTGCAGCAGGACTTTAAGCGCTTTATTCAGCTGATCTTGACTTGGATCCATTTTCCCCATCATATGCATGATACATCCTATCACGTTCTTGTTTATATAATAGTCTGAAGATAGGGAATTGTAGAGATAAGTAAGCAAAGGTCGTTTGCCTCCCAACCATGAGGGGATCTCAATTTTGTTAAAATCTATTGGAAGGTTGTTGTCCACAACCCATGAAATGATTGCTTTTACGTTATATATTATATGCTCCGAGCGGGGTTTTGTTGCATGAACGATCTGTGTTTGCAGATGTTCTTGCCACTTATTGGGGTCTATTTGCTGAGCAATCTGACGAATAGTAGGCTGTTTTATTAGCTCTTTTATCACCTCCTGATACCCTTGAAGCAGGGCTTGTTCAAGAGCTATTTTATTATCTTGATCATTCGTGGGCAAGAGATTTAACCTTTGCAGCCTCTGTAAAAACTTGATGATTTCCTTTTCATCATTAAAGTGTCTAATGGCTTGGGCAATAAAGGGTAGCGCGTTATAATTAACGCCTAAGGCGGAACAATTTTGAACCCAAGCATCTTGGGTTAAAAAGCTTATTGGGGGGTGAGCTAGCCATACAAGCTCCACAATAATTTGTTTAATTTACTGTATTGCTGTTATTGAAAATATGTCAATAGCCTTATTAGACTAGACTTTTGCAGAAAAAGTTGCACTTATGATCATTGCGCAAGAAATAGATCTTGCGCATAAACTTTTTTATGCGTAAATTTAAGGCGAAAATATTGCGCATAAAAGTTTTATGCGCAAATTAGGATAGTCGAGGCATCATGACAAAAAACCAAAATCGCGAAGAGGAAATTAAAAAGCTTCTAGAGTTCATTGCTCACTCTTCTACAGGGGCCTCGTTAGATGATATCTTCATTGAATATAATAGTTTTATTCCTAAGCGCACTTTGCAATATCGATTATTGCATCTTGTAAAAGCAGGAATTTTAAAGAAAGAAGGGGCTCATCGTAGTACTAGATATTATAGGAGAAAAGCAGAAAGTCAGACTGCAGAAAATAAGGCTTTGACGCTTCCAACAAAATCAATTATTTCCTCCATTATTGTATTGTCTGCAGAGGCGAAAGAGGTCCAAAAAGCGCGTTTCTAGATTAGCAGGCAATATTCCCTTTATCCGAGATAACCTTTCCCCCCTCTCTTTTGTGGATGTTCCAGAAGAAATTTATATTCAAGGATTACTTGCGATATATGAACTCAATCGGATCGAACTTTTTCGCGATGTTTTTGTTTGGGCTTATGAAAGATCGGCCTCTCTTTATGTGGCAACGCTTGAATCACTCGGAGAGCCCGATCCATTTCGAGTGCGTTATCGCGATCTCATCCACCATATTGTGCACGAGGTTGTCCATCAACAAATGAATAAAAGAGAAAGTACGATAGCAATCCAACAATTTGCTAGCACACGCGTTTCTTTAGAAGATAGACCCAGATTTATAGAGGTTGCAAAAATAGAGGTCGAAAGTTTACACGAGGGAAATTTTGCACGTTATAAAATACGGCCTTCGTCATTTTTTAGCTGGCAAAAGAATTATAAACCCCATCACAAGGATTGAACAATGTCAGTAAATTCTAAAAAAGACGATGTTTTACAAACGATTGCAGAATATGTTCTCCATAAAGACATAAACTCACAAGAAGCCTACCAAACAGCAACATGTTGCCTTGCAGATGCCTTAAGCTGCGCGATGCTCGCTTTAAACTTCCAAGAGTGCCAAAAGCTTCTAGGACCCATTGTCCCTGGAACAATAGTGCCGCATGGCACTCATGTACCTGGAACCTCTTACCATTTGGATCCAGTAATGGGTGCGTTTAATATTGGCGCAATGATTCGCTGGCTTGATTTTAACGACACCTGGCTTGGCGTTGAGTGGGGACATCCATCCGATAATTTGGGAGGCATTTTAGCCATAGCCGATCACCTTAGCAGGGTACAAAAAGTCAAAAGGGAAAAACAGATCTTAATGAAAGAGGTCTTGTTTGCTGCCATTAAGGCCTACGAGATTCAAGGAGTTTTGGCTTTGACAAATAGCTTCAATCGTGTGGGCTTAGATCACGTCATCTTCGTGAAAGTGGCAACAGCTGCTGTTGTGACAGCAATGCTTGGAGGCACTCACGCCCAAATTGTCGATGCCATTTCACATGCATGGATCGATATTAGCTCCCTTCGCACCTACCGTCAAGCAGTCAATGGAGGCTCTAGGAAATCGTGGGCAGCTGCCGATGCGACAAGTCGCGGGGTTCTTTTCTCCTTATTCGTCATGAGGGGCGAGATGGGGTATCCTGCTGCCCTTACAGCGCCACAGTCCGGCCTTTGCGATGTGTTGTTCAAAGGCACCCCCATTACCCTTTCAAGACCTCTTGAATCTTATGTAATGGAAAATATCTTATTTAAGGTAGCTTTTCCAGCTGAATTTCACGCCCAGACAGCTGTAGAATGTGCGATATTGTTACATAATGAAATAGGCGGCAAAGTTGAAGAGATTGAATCTATTGAAATTGAAACACACGAATCGGCCATGCGCATTATCGATAAAGTTGGCCCCTTGCAAAACCCTGCAGAAAGAGATCATTGCTTGCAATATATGGTCGCAATTGCCCTTATAAAGGGTTCATTAAATGCCTTTGATTATGAGGAAAAGGCAAGCCAAGACGCACGCATTGACACTCTTCGGGATAAGATGAAAGTGAGAGAAAACAAGCAGTTTTCAATCGATTATTTAGATCCAAATAAGCGCTCCATTGCAAATAGGATCACTCTTCATTTAAAAAACGGCATAAAACTACATAAAACGATAGAATACCCTTATGGGCATAGGCGTAGAAGAGAAGAGGGGCTGCCGCTTCTTTTTAAAAAGTTTGCCGCTAATTTAAAGACCCGCTTACCAGAGTCAAAAGTAGAGGCTATTTTAACCCTATTTCAAGATAGCAAGAAGCTCTCTGAAATGCCTGTCTGCGACTTTATCGACCTATTTTCGTAAGAAAATGATTTCAATAAAACCTATTCAACCGTATCCTTCATTCGTTTATGTAAGAAGAACCGATCAAGACAAGCTGCAAGTCGCAAGCAACCGCGTCGCTTGCGCCTTTACAAACTGGAGGTTAGGTAGGCTTCAAGAGCCGCTTTCTTGTCCTAAAGAATTGTCCTTAAATTTAAGCGCCTTAATTAAGATGGTCTTTGCAGAGCATCAAGAAAAGTCCGCAAGGATCCAAATCGTCCTCTCGGCAATAAACGACAATAGCTTGCCATGGAGAGGGACTGATGATACCGTATCGGAAGTGCTGAAAGGATTTGTCAAGACATGCATAGATACAAAGGGTGTATTTAACTCAAATTTCAGTTACCAAGAACTTATGCTAAATTTGCAACCTTGCGGTTTACTCATAAGTAATATTAAAAAGATTCTTGTTGTTTTAGAGCAGCAAGAGATGGCCGCATTTTTTGCAGAGAATCACTTACAGCCATTCAAACAATTGTTGGCCCAATTCTTAGCCTATACAGTTACCAAAGCGCATGTGTTTTATTCGATTGAGGCTTTAGGAAGTCAGACGAAAGTGATCAGTGAAGAAAAATTGCAAGATGTTGAGTTTTTCATAAAAGAGTGTTTTCCCTTTCATAGGGAAGGCAATTTGGAAGGCGCTTTAGAAATAGATCGCTTACATAAACACTACATGCATGCGCAAGAAGTATTAAGGAGCCGCTCTTTACTTAAGGAAAGACCCGAAAAACAATTACTGCGTTTTGAAGAGAGCAGAACAGAAAAATCATGCATAAAGCGCCTTGCCGCAGCCTGCGTATGCCACCAATTTATTAATCGCCATATCACAAACTTTAAAATGGCAATCGCTGAGTATCTCTTAAATGCGATGTGGTGGTGTGCATCTTCCCATTACCCTGTGGAAACAATAGAGGGGAGACGAGCGATTGCAGAATCGTTAGATAATTATGGAAAAAGTCTTACTCTAGAAGAAAGGGATGCGCTTTCAAAAGCATTTTTAGATAAAGAAGCTATCCAGCTTTTTGCCTCGCATGACCTATTGGAAGCTAAAACATTTATTCAGGAGTACCTTTTAAAAAAATGACTTCAAAAGATCTCTTTTGAAGTCATTTCGAAATCAGTTATTTCTTTGCAGAAGCCAAGCCTTTAGCACCTTCTTCTGTCATGAACCAAAATGAGGCACCAGGAATTTTCGCCTTGATTTTTTCTTCCCAACTTAGAGCTTCTTTAAGGGAGGTAAGAAACTTACCGGCCGAGGCAAGCCCTTCAGCTTCTGCTGAGCTATCAGCTAAAGCACTGATTTGCGGAAATGTTAAACTGGGAAGGGGCTCGCACGTTTTGGGGTTAATGACCGAAGTGTACGGTTTTCCATCGACAGTCCATTTTTGCTGATTAAGGTCACTGCTAGAGGCAAGCGCCTGGTCTTTAAGCTTAAATGTTTTTTTAGGATCATCAGTCGCAGAAGCTAGACGAGACTCGCGCACAAAGACTTGCCAAGCAGATCCCTTAGGCCCAGTTCCTAAAGCGCGCATTGTCTCACTCCATTTGATAAAGAAATTTGTGTAGCCCATACCTTTTAACTTTTCAATGATCTGATCGATGGTAAAGCCTTTAAAAATAGCGCCAAAATTGATCTCATCTACCTCTGCAGTTTTCCAAAAAGTATTCCCTTGTATCTTAAGATTTTTCCAACCTGTATGTGAACACGCCTTTTGTACAGCTTCTTTAGAGGGAAGTTTTCCCTTTTCTAAGTTTTGGGTCCATAATGTTCCCAAAGCACCCATGGTCGGATCGAACAGTCCACCGCTGATGAAATTGATTTTTTCGCTGACCGCAAAAAGTTGGCCTAGCAGTGGAGAAACGGTGACTTTCTTATCGATAGGTAATTTGCTCAGTTTGGATACTTCCGAATTTGGATTATCTGAATCATAGGTGGCTGTGGCCTTATCAAAAACTGCCTTCACAGCACTTTCAACAGATTTTTTTTCTTCAGAGGTCAGCGATTTGGCGATTACGATTTGGTAATCTTTGTCCCTAAATGTACCGCTCAATTCAGTTTTATCATCGGATGCTGCTAGGCAGGCTGCCGTAAGCAGCAAAGAGGTCAAGAATATTTTCTGAAAAAGATTTAACATAATCATTCCTTGTCGATTAAAGTTTAAAAATCTTTTTTACCACAAACCAGGTATTATTCTTAACGTAAAAATGTCTGGGGGTGAAATGATTTTAATCTATAAGTGTTAAAAGCTTTGCAAGAACATCGTCAAGAAGTGCGTCAGGAATTTTGCAAATTAAAGCAGCCGTACGCGCTCGCCAGTCTAGCGAACGAATTTGATCACATAAGATGGCTCCCTCTATTTGTTTGGATTTTATCACCACTTCAAAGGGATACCCTTTAATTTTGCTAGTGATTGGCATAAACAATGCAATCCCGGTTTTGATATTATACTCATGTGGGGAGATGACGAGGGCCGGTCTCACTTTTTTAATTTCCTTTCCTTTTTGCGGATCGAAATCTAACCAGACAACATCGCCGCGCTTTGGAGTGTATACTACCATTCTTCATTTCCCATTTGCGGATCATCCATTAAAGGCATGTGAAGATTATCTTCTGTGATTTGGTTTAGCATCTCATCAAGCGTATAATGGGGCGCGCGAATGACTAAAGATCGCCCTTCTATTTCCATGTCGACAAGGCTTCCAGGGTTTAAGTGCAGCTGTTTGGAAAGTATCACTGGGATACGTACAGCCAAACTGTTCCCCCATTTTTGAATGTGTGTTTGCATATTTTGACCCTCTTAATGTATACACTTAGTATATACCATTCCTCAAAATTTAGCCATCTTTTTTCATGTTCTTAACAAGACCGGATATCCCTAAACACACAACAACACTAAAACAACTCTTATTACAACTTTATTATAGATAAAAAATCACTGTTTATTTATAATTTGGGATCACTAAACTTCATAAGAGCTACTATGAGCCCAAATATTTTAATGCGCCCACTCATCAGCTTCCACTCTGCATTCACATCTATTACAAATAAGCTGCCGGAACAAGGAAAAGCAAGAGAACTAATCATTTGATCGCTGATTTTATCTAGTGGATACACAAAAATATGGCAGTATGTGAGGCAATGACAGATCTTACCCATATTCAAGCAATCGCTACGCGTATTGTCTATAAGCTCGTTAAAGCGGGCTATATTGCCTACTTTGCGGGAGGATGGGTACGGGATTATCTCATGGATCACCCCTCAGATGATATCGACATCGCAACAGACGCCCCTCCTGAAGTCATCTTAGATCTATTCCCGCGCACTATTTTGGTGGGCCTCTCCTTTGGAGTGATTGTAGTTGTGGAAGACTCCCATCAATTTGAGGTGGCCTCTTTTAGACGCGATGTTGCGTACATCAACGGCAGATCCCCTACCCACATTGAACCCTCAACGCCAGAAGAAGATGCCACTCGGCGCGATTTTACCATCAATGGGATGTTTTACGATCCCCTTGAAGACGAGATCTACGACTATGTCGGCGGCGTGCGCGATATTGAGCATAAAGTCATTCGGGCTATCGGCAACCCTTATGAGCGCTTTGTAGAAGATCGCTTAAGGATGATTCGCGCCATTCGCTTTGCCTTCCGCTTTGACTTTGTGATAGAGCAGGAGACAAAAGAGGCCATTATCGCATGTGCCCCGATGCTCTTTCCAGCCGTTGCTATGGAGCGCATCTGGCATGAATTTTCTAAGATGGCCAAGTATCCGCGCTTTGGAGAAGCTCTTTTAGAGATGCATCGCTTAACCCTTCTTGAAGAGATCTTCCCAAAGCTAAAACACCTCCACTTAAATGACCTAAAGGCCCATGTCAAACCCTTTAATCATTACCCCAAGAAAACGCCGACCATCTTACATTTGATGGCCCTTTTTCCAACAATGCAACGTGGGAGTGGCCTTGAACTTTGCAGCTACTTAAAGACGAGCACCTCACATGGAACTCTTGCAGAGCTATTGTTAAGATTGCGGCAATTGACACTTCAAGAATGGAAAGAAAACAAGATCGATTTAGTCGAATGGGTCCACTTATACGCAAATCCAGATACGTGGCTTTGTTTACAGGTACAAGCTGCGCATTTAGAAGAACAAGAGATTCCGTTATCAATTGCGCAATTCTTAAGTCATCATCAAACTAGAATCAAGCGCTACCAAACGCATATCGAAAGGATCATCCACAAAAAACCCCTCATGGCAGCCTCCATCTTGCAAGAGATGGGTATTACCCCTGGGAAAAAGATGGGGTTATTGCTTAAAAATGCCGAGCGCACAGCTATCTTAAATGAGATCGACGATCTTAAAGTTTTAACCTCTTTGCTCAAAGAAAGAGGAGAAATTTGAGTTGAAACAATTGACCTCCACAAGGCATCCTCTCATCAAACATTTAGTCGACTTAAGAGAAAAACGCACTTATCGCTATGAATGCCAAAGCGTCGTCGTTGAGGGGCTGACCATCATCTCTGAGCTTGCCAAGACAAATCGATTTAAATGCATGATCATAAGCGATGAGCGCTTCCTTAAATTTGCTGAAAGTGCAGAGGAAGTAGTCATAGTCTCTTGTGATATCATGAAAAAGATATCTGGCCTGATTGCCCCTGAAGGGATCTTGGTTGAAATGCAGATGCCTCTTCCAAGCCAACTTAAGGGAGCAAAGAGAGTGATTGCGCTAGATGGCATCTGTGATCCCGGCAATATGGGCACACTTTTTAGATCTGCTTTAGCGCTTGGATGGGATGCCGTTTTTTTAATCGATGGGTGCGATCCCTTTAATGAAAAAGTGATAAGAGCTGCCATGGGGGCCACATTTCGCCTCTCTATTGGATGGGGAAATTGGGAAACGTTAAAAAAGATCGCTATAAATGAAAATTTAACGGTCTTTGGCGCCGATATTAAGGGACAAGACATTGCAAGTGTAAACCCTTGTAAGAAAATCCTCTTAATTCTTGGAAATGAAGCTCATGGGCTATCAGAGCAAGCCAAAGCGATGTGCGAACTTATCACAATCCCTATGTCCAAAGAAATGGAGTCGCTCAATGTTTCAGCTGCAGGAAGTATTATCATGTATGTATTAAAAGGGAATTTGTGGAAATAGATCCAAAACAACAAGATCCACAAAGCTGGTCAGGTGATGACGTAGAAGTTGAATACTTTGGCGAGGAGAGAAAACAAGGGAAAAAAGAAAGAAAGATTCTTTTAGCCAAAGATCGCTCACAATATAAAAAAACAGATAGAGCAAAAAAAGCGCAAGAAAAGGAGCTCTCTCTTAAAGAAGACAATCTCATTAAAGGCAGGGTTCTTAGCATAGCCTCACAAGTGATTACCGTTGAAGCTGCCGGCACATTATGGCAATGCACCCTTCGCGGGGTATTAAAAAAGGAAAAAACAGAGGCAAAAAATCTTGTCACTGTCGGCGATTTTGTCCTCATGCACCCAAGCGATGCTGCTTGCGGACAAATTGTCCATATAGAGCCTAGGCGATCTGTTCTCTTTCGACAAGAAAATCTATCGCGAAAAAAACTGCAGCTTATTGCAGCTAACATCGATCAGGTGATTATTACCGTCTCAGTTGTTTCACCGCAACTTAAACCCTCACTCATCGATCGCTATATCATCGCTGCCCATCAAGGGCATATGGACCCTGTAATTGTGATCAACAAACTAGATCTTTTAGGAGAAGGGGAAAGAGATGTATGCGATAATATCTGCTCGGTTTATAAAGACCTTAACATCCCCATCATCGGCGTAAGTTACGAAACAGGGGAAGGAATCGATCATCTCAAACAGCTGATGAAAGATAAAGTTTCTGTTTTTTCAGGGCAATCTGGCGTTGGGAAGTCTTCCCTTATCAATGCCATTACAGGGTCTCATCTAAGAGTTGGCAACATGGTCGAAAAAACGAATAAAGGCACCCACACAACGACTTCAGCAAAACTTTTGCGTCTTATCTTTGGCGGATGGTGCATCGATACTCCCGGCATTAAAAGCTTTGGTGTTTGGGACTTAAAAAAAGAGGACGTCAAAGGGCATTTTACCGAAATTTTTAAAGAGGGGTGCCTCTGTCGATATTCAGACTGCTCTCATACAGGTGAAGAAGGATGCCACGTGATTAAGTGTGTAGAGGAAGGCGCCATTTCCCCATTTCGCTATGAGTCGTACTGCGCTTTGTTAGATAGCATCTCTGAAGAGCATTACAGAAGATAATTATATAATGTCGCACGCATCAGCTGGCATCCAATGCGCATCTTTCCCCTCCCATTTGACATTGCAGCCAATAGGATTGGTAAGAGGCACCGAAATCCTTTGACCTCTCAAATGTTCATTGAGAGCTTTTTCCAAATCATTCACTTTACTTTTGCTCGCATCGCGCGGTGAATCGACCGCTCTTCCCGTATAAACCTAGAAACGGCAGTTGGAGACGCTAACTTGACATGAATCTCTTGAACCAGAATCATTTGCAGTGGGGCGGTCCAACACCCTTTGGGAATGTCCCGCCCCACTGCAAAGTGATTCTAATTCAAGATCTTCATGCCAATTTAGCATCTCGAACTGCCGTTTCTAGGTTTAACCTGCAAAGAAGTTTTAAGTCTTAACATATCTTGATATCTTGCAGGATCTGCTTTAGGTCTTAGCGCGGCAATTTTTCTTGCAAAATGACATTGATAATGTCAAAATGAGACTCAAAATGACATTTCTAATGTCGTTTTTCTCCTCAAATTAAAGGTAATATATGTGTGCGCAAACGGTTAAAAGGTTATTTCATGAGCCATTGGGAAGCTATTTTCTCTTTGGTCCAAGAGGAACAGGAAAATCCACTCTAGCTGCTATTCGACACCCCGACGCTCTTTTAATTGATTTAAGAATCAACAAAGAAAGACTAAAATACGTAACAGAACCTGATCTTCTTTTGTCGATTGTCCGTGCTCAACCATCCCATACAGTCATCGTCATTGATGAAATTCAAAAAGTTCCAAATTTGCTCTCTTTGGTACACCTATTAATTGAAGAAAAACGGGGATGGAAGTTTATTTTAACTGGGTCAAACGCAAGGCAATTGAAAAGAGAAGGAGTTGATTTACTTGGAGGAAGGGCCGTAAAAAAACTATTACACCCTTTTATGGCGGGTGAAATCAAAGACAGATTTCACATAGAAGATGCGCTCCGCTATGGTCTTTTGCCTTTACGATTTGATTCTTTAGACCCACATGACACTTTAGCAACATATATCACTCTTTATATCGAAGAAGAACTAAAAGCTGAAGGAGTGATCAGAAATATCGAACCCTTTGCTAGGTTTTTACAAGCAATGAGTTTTTCACACGCCTCTCTCCTTAATATTACAAATATTTCAAGAGAATGCCAAGTGAAGCGAACAACTGTAGATAGCTGGATTTCGGTGCTTAACGAAATGCTTCTTTGCTCCCAAATTGAAGTATTCACCCATCGAGCTAAGCGAGAATTGAGTCACCATCCAAAATTTTATTTCTTTGATGCAGGGGTATTTCGAGCACTTCGTCCTTATTCAATTGGCGATAGCCCATCAGAACTTGATGGTTTAACATTAGAAGGGCTTGTAGCTCAACACTTGCTTGCTTGGAGAGACTATACGATTGAAAAACATACAATCCATTTTTGGAGAACGCGTTCAGGGGTAGAGGTGGATTTTATTATTTTAGGTCCTCTTGGCTTTTGGGCGATCGAAGTCAAAAATTCATCTCATGTTAATTCACAAGATCTTGCCTCTTTATGTACATTCCAAGAAGATTATCCTGAGGTAAAGATGATATTGGTTTATCGAGGTAAAGAGCGATTGATTAAGAAAAATGTCTTATGCCTTCCTTGTGAAGAGTTTTTAAAAGAAATCGCTCCCAATCAACCTTTATCCTAGAAACGGCAGTTCGAGATGGCGAAGTGATGTAAGATTTTGAGTTAGAATCGCTTCTGGCGGGGATCGACATTCCCAAATGGTGAAGGCGATCCCCGCCAGAAGCGATTATAGCTCAAAAGATTACGTCAATTTGCCGTCTCCAACTGCCGTTTTTAGGTTTAAAGAATCCAGAAAACAATGTGCAGCCGATGAGCGGCAGCTCCTTAAAAAAAAGCTCTGTTGATTCGCTTTTTAAGGACAAATGCGATACACTGCTACTCATGACACCTAAAATCAAACTATTAAGCGACCACGCCATCAATAAGATTGCTGCCGGCGAAGTCATAGAAAACCCAGCATCTGTCGTCAAAGAACTTGTAGAAAACAGCTTAGACGCAAAAGCCTTAGATATTTGCATTGAAATACAAGGGGGCGGAAGGCAACTCATCCGCATCAGCGACAATGGCTTTGGCATGGAACTTGAAGATGCGCTTCTTAGCCTTAAGAGGCACGCCACATCCAAAATTTCGGACGTAGAAGATATCCACGCTCTAACGACGATGGGATTTCGCGGAGAAGCCATCCCCTCTATTGCGGCAATCTCTCATTTTAAGATTTTGACATCTACTCAAGATGGCAGAGGAAATCTTGTCATCGTCGAAGGGGGACAAGTTTTAAGCCAAGGCGTTGCCCCACGAGCTCAAGGGACAACGATAGAAGTTCAATCGCTTTTTTTCAACGTGCCGGTGAGAAAAAAATTCCTAAAATCCCCGGCTGTAGATGCAGCAGAGATCTATAAAACAATTTCTTTACTATCCCTTGCGCACCCTGACGTTAAATTTTCCCTCATCAACGACGGTAAAGTGCAACTATCTACACATACCTCAAAAGAACAAAATTTTGAAGAAAAATTTAAAGGACGCGCAAAAGAAATTTTAGGTGAAGACTTTGTGGATCACTGCAAGTGGATCGACATCACAACCCCTCATTGCCACCTCCAGGGGCTAATTTCCATCCCCACATACACAAGACACAATAGAGCAGCTCAACATCTTTTCATCAATAAACGCTCCGTTATCTCGATGGCAATTGGGTATGCCATAAGAGATGGTTATGGCACGTCTATTCCTCAAGGCAGGCATCCGGCCTTTGCCTTGCATTTTACCATTGATGGCAACTTTGTCGACGTCAACGTCCACCCTCAAAAAAAAGAGGTGCGCCTTCGCCAAGAGCTGCTGATACGCGAGTTTATCATCAAGGCTGTCCAAAATACGCTTCACCAAAGAGATTCTATTCCTACAGATTACATGCCTTCTTTGTTTCCTGCTGACGAAGCAAGATTTGTAAGCCCAGTTTTTGCAAAAGCATTTCAAACTGCTAATAGCGACATCGAAGAAGACGCACCTCCCCCCTTTTATATGGGGAAAGGAAAAGAGAACGCTTACATTTCAAAATCGCCCTCATTTAATCACACCTTCGCGCCTCAAAAAGCCTACCAAGAAGGCCACTTTGAGCAGATCGTGGGGCTTGACTCTCAAAAGTTTGATTGTGACATTAACCCATTACCATTAAAGGTTTTAGGGACAATTGTAGATTATATTTTAGTCGACGCGGCAATCTCCCATCCCCTTTTAAAGCAGTTTAATAATAAGTCAAACCAAAGTGGAGGTCTTCTTCTTGTTTCGCAAAGAGAGGCCCATGCGAGGATTATATTTGAAAAGCTTTTAAGCTCAGAAAATGGAAACATACACCCTTCCCAATCTCTTTTAATCCCCCATACAATAGATGTAACGCCGCAAGAGGCCAATGCGATCTGTACCAATTTAGACTACTTAAACAAAATCGGGATCTGTATCAAAGCATTTGGTTCCACGACTTTTTTAATCGATGCAATCCCCCAGGCCTTTGAAAAAGTAAACGTACAAGAGTTTATAAAAGATATCATCTGCGACCTCACACACGAGATAAGTTGCCATAAGACAGTGATAGAAGAGAATAAACTAAAAAAGACTGCGCTTGCGGCCTCAAAAGCTTCCATTTCTGCAAATAGAAAGCTAAGCATGCAAGAGGCAGACGCGTTGCTTTGCGATCTTTGCAAGTGTAAAACACCGCTCTTTTCGCCAACGGGAAAACCGACCATGGCTTTTTTAAGTCCAGATGATATCTTACGCCATTTCTAAGTCACAAGTTAAGGAGGTTGTTTGTGTATAAAGAACGGATCAAAAAACTGCAAGATACCCTAAAAGAAAATGGGTGCGATGCCATGGTTGTCGATGACCAAACCAATCTATTTTATCTTACCGGCCTTGATCTATCCGCCGGCACTCTCATCGTCGACAAAGAGAGTGTAAATCTTGGCGCAAATCTTTTTGTCGATGGTAGATACATTGCCATCTGCAAAGAAAAATCTCCTTTTCCCGTATTTTTAAGCGATACGCACCCGTGGCATAAGGCCCTAGATCGCTCAGTTAAAAAAATTGCCTTTGATAGCGATAAAACCACCTACAAAGGATTTGAAAATTTAAAAAACAAGCTTTCTATCGACATCATCCCCTTGGATGGTCCCTTAGAGCGTTTGCGAGGTGTTAAAGATAAACATGAAGCGCTTTTGCTTAAAAAAGCGGGAGAGCTCGGCTCGCTTGGCTTTGATTACGTCTGTAGCCTGTTAAAGACAGGAATTGCCGAAATTGAAGTGGCAAGAGAGCTTGAAATATTTTGGAAGCGAAAAGGGGCCACAGGGACTGCCTTTGATCCGATCATCGCCTTTGGAAAAAATAGCGCAATGCCGCATCACCGTAGCAGCCTTACAACTTTAAAACAAGGCGATGTCGTCTTAATCGATATTGGCGTTAACTTAAATCACTACCGCTCCGACATGACGCGCACCATTTCCTTTGGAAACGCTCCTTCTACGATTCACAAAATCCACACTGTTGTGCAAAGGGCACAAAAATTAGGTCTTGATTTATGCCGCCCCGGTACAACTTTAAAAGAGCTAGATGTTACGGTCAGGGAATTTATTGCCAAAGAAGGTTTTGGCGATTATTTTACTCATGGCCTAGGACATGGGGTTGGACTTGACATTCACGAATTTCCCCCTATCAGAAAGCCTTCTACAACGGGCGAATATACCTTTGCCGATATTCAACTTCTCCCCGGTATGGTCATTACAATTGAACCTGGTATCTACTTAGATGGAGTTGGGGGCGTTCGAATCGAAGACACAGTCCTCATTACAGAGCAAGGGCATGAAAACTTAACAAATAGACCAAAAGAGTTTCATCTATGACAAATATCAAATCGGTAAAGGCTATCGAAATACTCGATTCTCGCGGATTTCCAACTCTTGAGGTCACCCTCACAACAGAATATGGATTCGTTGTAAAAGCTTGTGTCCCATCAGGCGCATCGACCGGCTCTAATGAAGCCTTAGAGCTTCGCGACAACGACCCTGCGCGCTATTTTGGCAAGGGAGTTCTAAAGGCTATCTCTAATGTCAATGGCCCGATTGCCGAGATTCTAGTAGGTCAATCTGTCTACGATCAACAAAAACTAGATTTAATGATGATTGAAGGGGATGGGACAAGCAACAAATCCAAATGGGGCGCTAATGCCATTCTTGGCGCTTCAATGGCCATTGCAAGAGCTGGGGCTACCCTTTCAAGGCTCCCTCTTTATAAATACCTTGGAGGAATTCATGCGCATATATTGCCATGCCCGATGATGAATATCATCAATGGAGGCTCTCATGCTGATAACTCCATCGATTTTCAAGAATTTATGATACGCCCTATCATTGCCCCAACATTTAAAGAAGCCTTGCGCATGGGGTCTGAAATCTTTCATACCTTAAAAAAACTCTTAAAAGATAAGGGTCTTGCAACCTCAGTTGGCGATGAGGGGGGATTTGCCCCAAATCTTTCTTCTGCAGAATCGGCCTTAGAATTAATCGTACAAGCTATTGAAAAGGCGGGCTACTCTCCAGGAGTTGATGTGACTTTAGCACTTGATTGCGCAGCTTCTGAATTTTATGACAATCATACAAGGTGTTACATAGAGAAAAAAAAGAAAATGAATGGGGAACAGTTTGAGCAAAAAAGTAGTTTAGCGCAAATCGATTACCTTAAAAGCCTATGTGCAAAATTTCCGATCGACTCCATTGAAGATGGCCTTGATGAAGCCGATTGGGAGGGGTGGAAAGAGCTCACAAAAGCACTTGGTTCGAAAATACAGATCGTGGGCGATGACCTCTTCGTCACTAACCCAAAGTTCTTACTGAAGGGCATTAAAGAAAAAGCTGCCAATTCCATCCTCATTAAGCCCAACCAAATCGGGACCATGACAGAGACGTTTGAGACAATACGCCTTGCAAAATCGCATGGAATGCACACAATCATCTCCCACCGCTCGGGTGAAACCGAAGACACTATGATTGCCGATATCGCAGTCGCTGTAAATGCGGGCCAAATCAAGACAGGCTCATTATCTCGAACAGATAGGATCGCCAAATACAATCGCCTCCTCAGCATCGAAGAAGAGCTGGGAGAGTCGGCCATTTATGGGAATAGTTGCATTAACCTAAAGAGTCAATGAGGCGAGGTAAGTGAGATGTCAGATAGAAAGGAATACTTAAGATTTGATGGTGAAATGAGAGGCTCTCTTGTGAAATTTTAATTCCAAAGGGAGGGCGTTTTTCGAAAATTTCTTTGCATATATCCCGTTTTTTTGATGGATTTGTATAAAACACGTACCTTCTTTCGAAACTAAAATCCCGTGCCTCTGCCTGTGCCCGCGCCTCCATCCTATTACCCATATGTGTACTATCGCTGCTACCGCAGCTTGATTATCCTAGATCCGGCAGTTCGAGATGGCAAATTAATGCAAGATCTTGAATTAGAAT
>JABDAE010000038.1 GCA_013289325.1 Chlamydiota bacterium | reverse complement strand
AATAGGATGGAGGCACGGGCAGAGGCACAGGCACGGGATTTTAGTTTCGAAAGAAGTCTATTTCCGGCATTGACAAATTCTTTTTCAGATTCCAAACGACAAGCGAAAGTGAACGCTTAATACCGCATATCAGCAAAAGTTTCTGCGTGCGTAAGTATTGTCATTGCGATTACCCAAATGAAAAAGATTTAACTAAAATTCAAGAGACCCTCGCAGAAATCCTCCACTATATTTTACATTGCCATGACAACTTAAAAGGTGAAAGTGGTTTTGTGAAAGTCTATTTTGGTTAAAGAATTCATGAAATTCCCACCCAATCGAAATAGAAGGGGTCGCGCAGCTAAAACAAGAAATGGTCACTTTTAGGCCTGCCATGGCATCTATCACAACACCATTTTGGGAAACATTTTTATCTTTTTGATAGCGAATATGCTCAAAATAACTCTCTTTTTGCCTTGTGTGTGCTTTACCAAAAAGAATTGAACTTGAGACTGAGGCAAAAAGGGATACACTGCGATTTTGGCAAAAGAAAATTTCGGGGTCTATGCCAATAAGAGGACCTACTCCAAAAAAACGGCTACCCATTTTGATGTGATCGCTTTCTTTACTATTTAAGAAGGAGGGAAAGAGGCCCCCTTGATAATCGATATGGATGTTTTGATCGATGCAAGCACCTCTTACACCTCCCCATGGAGTGAGTGTAAGCCACGAGCAACGGTAAAGTCTATAGGCAAAAACAGCGTCGTAAATATTTGTTTTCCCTTTCCAATCTTCTTTGGCATAAGTGACAAAATCGCTTCTTAGTGCATCTTTGGCAAGGATCCACACAGGAAAAAATCCCTCTTGAGGCCTTGCCACGGTTTTACCGCGCGCTTTATTTTTAATGTGTGTCCAAACAGCTGAAAAAGAATAATTTTGATCAGAAGGGGAATATGTTAACCTTTCCCGAAAGCCCACGTGGGGGTGAAAATGGGGCTTTATGAGGGGAGCTTTTGTAAAGTCGGCAGTTTTCTCTGTAATAGCAGGGGTATTTGCATATTCAAGTTTTCCTGCATTAGGCCGTAAGAGCAAAATATCTAAAGATAGCTCAAAACAAGATTGATGGGCAGTCATGCACTCATCGATATACGCTAAGGCACGCGTTGTCGCAAGGGCTTGTCCCTCTATCGTGGCTAGTAAAGGAAAGACCGCCATCAAAGCAGCTGATAAAAACTGTAATAACTTCATTTATTTACCCTGCATATATACTGCTTCCAGCTGAAACCTGGAATTTTGACGGTGTCAGCTTGGCTGCACTTTTTTGGTCTTCATTCGCGCCTTGCCGTCCGGCAATGGTCGCTCTTTCCAGACGCAAAAAATTGCGCCGCTTCCTTGTCAAATTTTCCAGCTTTCAACTGGAAGCAGTATATACTCGTTCCAGCTTTCAACTGGAACGAGTATATTTGCATCTATCTTATCAATTTTGTCTGCATTTGCGAAACAATTTTTTTCTCTTGACAAAGCCAAAATCCAAATTTTGATAAAATTATGTAATTATTTTTTTTTTGCTTGATTTGTTGTTGACAAACAAATATTTATTTTGTAAAATATTGTTTTTACTAATTATTATAATTAAAAATAGGTTTTTATGAATCAATCTATAATAACAAACGGGTCTGAAAACTATAAATCCAAAAATAATGATCCTGCTATCTATGCGATTTCCTATGACAAAATCACAGAAAAAATGGTCGATGTAAGCAATCGCTTTAAAGATTTGAGCACTTTTAAGCAACGCATTAAAGAAAATGTGCAAGGGATCTCTCATCTTCCCTACACATATAATAAAAATAACATTTTTTGGTATCGCCTTGTTTTTTTAACTTTTGGGGCTCTTTTTTTAGGGCTTGGCGCTACAATCCTTTCAATGACGACAACAGTGGGCTTAGGACTTTTTATCATCAATTATTGGCACTTTGTGAAGATAGCCATGTTTTGTATATGCATGCTGTTTTCCTTTTGTGCTTTTCTGATTGCATGTTCATTAAGTGCGGAAAGGGATTCAACTTTTCAGTGCGCTAAAAAAGCAAAGAAAGAGTTAAAACTCATTTATGGCAGAAAAAAACTTCAAGTGGGAGGTTGGCTTTTGTCTTTTTCTGGCAAATCACTTCAAACGCTCAGTCACTTAAGACATGCCTACCATGAAACGTTAGAAAAAATTCATGATAAAAGAGATGCAGCGCTTTATCTTTTGCATAAAATCTCCACAACCCCTACTTTAAATGACGATGAAAAAGAAATTTTATATAACCAAACCATTGAAGAGTTGCATGATAAGTGCACGCAGCTTTTACATGTTTTTAGGCAAACTTAAAGTATAAATATGGCTGCATACGTAGACGAATCTAAAGGATCAGATGGCATTTGGCGCCTTGTCATCTTGACAGCTGCTTTTTCTATTGCAAGCGTTTCGATAGAAACATTGCTCAACCAGTTTGGTATTTTTAATTTGACAAATCGGTTCCTTAAGCTTTCATGGCATGGTTTAAACCAGGGATTTGTCTGGCAGCCGTTGACATACTTTCTTGTGCAAGAGGGCTCAAGCGATGGGATATCGCTTATGTTTTTAATTAATGTTTGCTTTAATGGATATTTGCTGTGGTTTTTGGGAACATCGATTAGTCGCCTTATTGACATCTCTTCTTTTTTTATTTTTTATTTTGCCTCCGGATTGATTGCTGCCTCTTTTACAATAGGACTCATGCTTTTTTTTGGAGTCGATGTGCCGCTTGCAGGAAGTACTGCAGCGCTTCTTTCTCTTCTTACTTTATGGGGAATGGCGTATGCAGAAGCTGAAGTGTGGCTATTTTTTGTGATCCGCATCCAGGCAAAATGGCTAGTGTTAACTGTCTTTTGCGCTTTACTATTAATCAATGTCTCCCATTTGCAATGGGTTAATTTGGCGCTTTATGCATCGGCTGTTTTGATAAGCTACATTTATGCTAATCTTGCTTGGGGATGGAAGTCCCCATTTGCAATCACAGCTTCATTTGAGCGCTTTCTTTCTTCAATGGCCAAGAAATTTAAAGAAACTGAGGAAAAGAAAAGGGGCAGTGTACTACAAGAAAAAATTATCGATTTTACGACGGGCAGGCCGATCTTAGGCGATGAAGCCTTTGTCGATGCCATGCTCAATAAAATATCAAGGCAAGGTGAGAGCAGCCTTACCTGGCAAGAGAGAGATCGCCTGAAGAAAATATCGGAAAAAAAAGAGCGATAAGCGAGGATAATTCTTGCATTTTAAGCGATCAGTTCAGTAATATATCGTTATATTAA
This sequence comes from Chlamydiota bacterium, assembly GCA_013289325.1. GTDB lineage: Bacteria > Chlamydiota > Chlamydiia > Chlamydiales > Parachlamydiaceae > JABDAE01. The sequence goes on along the minus strand of JABDAE010000038.1, from coordinate 19,374 downwards.
ACGAATTACCGGAGAATATTATGAAAAAGAGCGGACATCCAGAGTATCAACAAGTACTTTTTGTCGATTCATCTACAGGGCATAAGTTTGTGTGTGGTTCTACGTTAAAGCCACAAGCTAAAGAGACATTTCAGGGTAAAGAATATCCTGTAACACGCGTTTCTACATCCTCATCTTCACATCCTTTCTTTACTGGAAGCAAGCAGCTTGTCGATGCTGAAGGCCGTGTTGATAAGTTTAAGAAGCGCTACGCTGCAAAACCTGTTCCACAAGAATCTGCAAAAGATGAATCAAACAAAGAGCAGGCAAAAGCAGTTGCCAAAAAACCTGCTGCTAAAAAGGCAGTCAAAAAGTAAGTTTCATTCCATGACATAATGAGGATGAGATTTAAGGGACTGTTCAATGTATTAAAGAACAGTCCCTAGTGCGTGTGTTTCAGTGCGTGTGTTTCAGTGCGTGTGTTTCTTAGCGCTTTTCGTGTGTAAAATTTGTGCAAGACTTTTAATTTGAGATTCTTTAGATTTTCTTATTTTTATAAAGCGGTTTCTAGTTGTGGAAGAAAAAATTCGCGCTATCATTTCCCGTCTGAAAGAGTTGGAAGCAGTTTTAGGGACAGCCGATGTTTTCTCCGATCAAAAAAAATATAAAGCGATCACTCAAGAGCACTCCTACCTTTCCAGCGTAAAGTCACTTTGGGATGAGATTCAAAAGTGCAAAGAGCAAATTGCCTCCAATAAAGAGCTACTTAAAGACGAGAAAGACCAAGACTTTATCGAAGTCTTAAAAGAGGATATAGAGAAGTTAGAAATCTCTTTACCCCTTCTTGAAACTAAGCTTTGCGAACTTTTAATTCCCCCAGATCCAGATGATAATAAAAACTGCATCTTAGAAATTCGCGCAGGTACGGGTGGCGATGAGGCAGCTCTTTTTGTCGGTGATTGCGTAAGAATGTATAAGCTTTACGCCGATAAAATGGGGTGGCGCAATGAGCACCTCTCAAGCACTCCATCTGATGTTGGGGGCTTTAAAGAATATGTGATGGTTTTGTCGGGTGAAAATGTCTACCGGTTTTTACGCCATGAGGGAGGCACTCACAGGGTGCAAAGGGTGCCAAAGACTGAGGCGCAAGGGAGGATTCACACCTCTGCTATTACGGTGGCGGTGCTACTTGAACCAGATGAAGATGTCAAGGTCGATGTAGACGAAAGGGATCTTCGGGTCGATACGTACCGCTCCTCAGGTGCAGGTGGGCAGCACGTCAATACAACCGATAGCGCCGTTCGCTTAACGCACATTCCAACAGGTGTTGTAGTCTATTGTCAAGAAGAGCGCAGTCAGCATAAGAATAAAGAAAAGGCGATGCGCCTTCTGAAGGCAAGAATACTGGAAGCAGAAATTCAAAAGCAGCACGACGCCATTGCAAGCAATCGGGCAGAGCAAGTGGGGACAGGGGATCGCTCAGAAAAGGTGAGGACCTATAACTTTCCTCAAAACCGGGTGACAGATCATCGGATCAATTTAAGTAAACACAATTTAGATCAAATCATGGATGGCGATCTACACGATATCGTTTCAGGTCTTGTGGCCCATTACCATCAGCAAAAGCTTTGATGTATACAGCGCTTGAGATTTTAAATCTTTCTACCGATTTTTTAAAGCAAAAGGGGGTCAAAGGCGCAAGAAAAGAAGCTGAAGATCTTCTCTCAAAGGTGCTCGGAATAAATAGAATAGAGCTTTATTTGCAGTTTGATCGCCCCCTTACAGATGATGAAATCAATTTATCGAGAAAGTGGCTAAAGCAAAGAGCATCAGGGGAGCCGCTGCAATATATCTTTGGAAAAGTGGATTTTTATGGATGTGAGATCTGCATCGATCAAAGGTGTATCATTCCAAGGCAAGAGACAGAGATTTTAGTCGATAAAATTGCAAAGAATCTATCGAGCGCAAGTAGTCTTGAAGGCAAGGTGCTTTGGGATGTTTGCACTGGATCTGGATGTATTGGCATTGCATTAAAGAAAAAATTTCCCGCCCTTGAAGTGTTCCTTTCCGATATTTCAGAAGAGGCAATTTGTCTCTCAAGGCTTAATGCAGCGCAAAATGGCGTTGATTTGACTGTTTTGCAAGGAGACTTATTATCGGCTTTTGAGGGAAAAAAATGCGATTTTTTTGTCTGTAATCCTCCATATATTTCTGAAAGTGAATACGAAAGTTTAGAAGGGGAAGTCAGGGAATTTGAGCCAAAACTTGCGCTTGTTTCCGGAAAAACGGGCTTAGAGTTTTATGAGCGTTTGGCAAATTGTCTTTTTCCAATGCTAAATCCCGAGGCAAAGGCTTGGTTTGAAATTGGAACAGGGCAAGGAGGGGCAATCTTGCAAGCTTTTCAAGCGCCTTGTTGGAAGCGCGTAAGCGTAGAAAATGACTGGTCGGGTCATAATCGATTCTTTTCTCTTGAAATTGAATGAGATATTAAGTAAAATACCATCTTCTATTGTTTGGATTTATTTATGCTTGGCGCCTTATCAGATAAAATGCACGGTTTACTTTCTCGGCTTGCTGGGAAAAAATCACTCACGGAAGAAAATATCTCTGAAGCCGTAAGTGAAGTGCGCCTTGCCTTATTAGAGGCCGATGTCAACTATGGCGTTGCCAAAGTGTTGATTCAACGCATTAAAGAAAAAGTGCTAGGCGAATCGGTCATTAAGTCAGTTTCTCCCGGACAACAATTTATTAAAGTTGTCCACGATGCATTAGTGGCATTTATGGGAGGGGGAGAGGCGCCTCTTAATCTTAAAAGAGAAAATGACTCTGATGGGAAAAACCCGGCTGTTATCATGCTGTGCGGTTTGCAAGGGGCTGGTAAGACGACGCACGCTGCAAAGCTTGCAAAATTTTTAAAGAAAAAGGGGGAGTGTCAAAATCCGCTTCTTGCCGCGTGCGATTTGCAAAGGCCTGCAGCCATTGAGCAATTGAAAGTTTTAGGAGCGCAGATCAATGTACAGGTATTTCATCTTTCTTTAGAAAAAGATCCTGTGGTTGTGGCAAAAGAAGCTTTGGCCTATGCTAAGAAGAATGGGCACGATGTATTAATCGTCGACACCGCAGGACGGCTGCATATCGATACCGAGCTCATGGAGCAGTTGGAGAAGGTAAAGGCAGCTCTTAATCCAAGCGAGGTGCTATTTGTCGCCAATGCGACCACGGGACAAGATGCGGTCAATACGGCAAGTGAGTTCCACAAGAAGGTTTCCATCACCGGCACCATCTTGACGATGTTAGATGGGAATGCAAGGGGCGGTGCTGCGATATCGATTCGCGAAGTGACGGGGATGCCGCTTAAATTCGAAGGGATCGGTGAAAAGTTAGATGACATTCAGCTTTTTAATCCGGCGTCGATGGCAGATCGCATTCTTGGAATGGGCGATACGATTAACCTCGTTAAAAAGGCGCAAGAGCATGTAAACGAAGAGGATGCGAAAAAATTAGAGCAAAAGATTCGCACTGCGACGTTTACGTACGAAGATTATTTATCGCAAATTCAAGTGGTAAAAAAGATGGGGTCTTTAAAAGGGTTGCTCGGGATGTTACCAGGGATGAGCAGCCTTGCGAATATGGATTTTAATGAGAAAGATTTTTTTAAAGTAGAGGCCATCATTCAGTCGATGACTTTGGAAGAGCGCGCTGAAAGGTGCGAGCTGAGTGTGCCGCGCAAAAGGCGTCTTGCTGCAGGCAGTGGTACACACCTTGATGATGTGAATAAATTAGTGAAGTCATTTAAACAAGCAAAGCAGTTCTTTAAGAACATGCCAAACATGAAACAATTACAAAAGATGATGGGAGGAGCCGTATGGCGTTAAAAATTAGATTGCGACAACAAGGTCGCAATAATAGGCCTTTTTATCGATTGGTGCTCGCCGATGCGCGCGCTCCACGCGATGGGAAATATATTGAGTTGTTGGGTTGGTACAATCCATTTGAAGCTGAAGTGGCAAAAGGCGTTGCGATGAATGGCGAAAGGATCCAACATTGGATAAACCAAGGTGCAGAAATTTCCGAGCGCGCTGAAGCGTTGGTGGCAAAAGTTGTTCCAAGCATTATTCGCGATAAAACCGCTAAGGAAGTTGCGCTCCGTGCAAGGGAAGCTACCAAGAGAAAAGCGCGTAAGAAAGTGGCCAAGAAAGTGGTAAAGAGCAGTAATTAATCGTAGATGATCATCGATATTTTATCCCTTTTCCCCCCTTATTTTAAGGGGCCTTTCGATGAGAGTATCATTGGACAGGCGAGAAAGAAGGGGATTTTAACGATTAATCTGATTAATATTCGAGATTTTGCCAAAGATAAACACCATCGCGTTGACGATCGCCCTTTCGGGGGTGGTCCTGGGATGGTGCTCATGCCGGGCCCTGTTGTTGAGGCTGTAAGAAGCGTAAAGACAGTAAGAGATGAAAAGGTAGAAGATGAAAAGACAATAAAGTCTCATGCGATTTATTTAACCCCTCAAGGGGCGCCTCTTACGGCTGCAAAGTGTCGGCAACTGGCTTCTTATGAGCATTTAGTGCTCCTTTGTGGCCATTATGAAGGGGTTGATGAAAGGGCAATAGAGAGTGTGATCGATGAAGAGATTAGCATTGGGGATTACGTTTTAACTAATGGGTGCCTGGCTGCCATTGTCCTTGTCGATGCTTTAGTGCGTTTTGTCCCAGGAGTGCTTGGACATCCATTGGCGGCAAATGAAGATTCTTTTGAAAAAGGTCCGCCGAGCAAGAGTTGTGGAGACAAGAGTTGTGGAGATAAAGGCAAAAGCAGTATCGAGTTAAAAAAAGTACAAGAGGCGATTTTAGATTGTCCTCACTATACGAAGCCTGTAGTATTTGAAGGTAAGGCGGTCCCTGAAGTGTTATTAAGTGGTCATCATCAAAAGATTCAGGAGTGGAAAAATCAAGAGGCGCTTAAAAGAACCAAAGAAAGGCGTCCTGATTTAATAAAGAAAAATTTATTGTAGGAGATTATATCAAATGAACAAGCTAGAAATCATTAAAAAGCTAGAAAAAGAGCAACTGAAAAAATCTGTTGCAGAGTTTCGCGTTGGCGATACTGTCCGCGTGCATACGAGAATTGTTGAAGGGGAAAAAGAGCGCGTTCAGGTATTTGCCGGAACAGTCATTGCACGCAAAGGGGCAGGCCTTGCTGAGACGTTTACCGTCCACCGCGTTGCCTATGGAGAGGGGATGGAACGTGTTTTTATGACGCATAGTCCAAGAATTTCCAAAATTGAAGTCATCAAAGAAGGCGATGTCAGAAGAAGCAAGCTTTATTACTTGCGTGGAACGTCGGGTAAAGCTTCTAAAGTTAAAGGCCGTGTTGGCGCAAAGCGAACAGCTGCTAAACAACAACCTCAAGAAGAAGCTCCTGAAGTGGAGAGAGAAGAAGCCGTGGCTTCTGCTGTGGAATAAGAGCTTGGATTTGGAGTCTAGAGAGCAGCTCAGGCTTAACACTTTGCTTAGCTTTGAAAAAGAAGCTAAGAAGCTCGGGTTTTCTAAAATCGCAGGTATTGATGAAGCAGGGCGAGGGCCGCTGGCAGGGCCAGTTGTCGCTTGTGCCTGCCTCATTCCCGAAGGGGTGTTATTTGCAGGTGTCGATGACAGCAAGCAGCTCACCCCTAAAAAAAGGGAACACCTTTTTGAAGAGATCACCTCTCACAAAGCCGTAAAATATGGTTTTGGGGTTATCGATGCCAAAACTATCGATGAAGTCAATATTTTTCAGGCCACAATCCTTGCTATGCTGCAAGCTGTTGCCTCTCTTGCTGAAGAGCCTGACTATCTCCTTGTAGATGGTTTAAAACTCCCCCACAAGACAATTGCCTCCCAAAAAATCATCCGAGGGGATGCCTTATCCCATTCGATTGCGGCAGCTTCCATTCTTGCAAAGGTCTTTCGCGATCAGGAGATGGTTAAGTACGATGCCCTATGGCCTGAATATGGATTTAAGCAGCATAAGGGGTATGGGACAAAAATGCATCTTGATGCGTTAAAAGTACATGGCCCCTCACCAATCCACCGTTTGAGCTTTGCTCCATGCCGTGAACTTTAAATCGGTATTTATTAGACTTCTTTCTAAACTCGCTTTGGTTGATAAAATTTGGGATTTTTGTGCAGATTTGCTGCAAAATTTTGAAAGCATGTGTATACACCTGGTTGAAAAATTTTGCAGCAAAGATGCCAAAAAGCACAATTTTAGCGATCAAATGGAGTTTCGAAAAAAGTCTATTACTTGATGTTGGGCAGGCCTCGAGCTAATAAGACGAGGGGTACACATAGAGCAGCTGTATAATTGACCACTTTGTGAACAAGGTCGAAATTTGTCATTAACTTTCCCCAGACATCTATGATGCGTTCTGCACAACTAGATGTCCTTGGGACTATTGGAATAGAATCGATAGAGTATTCAACAGGGTTAAAGAAGAAATCTAGTCTATGCTGCGGTCCAATATCCACAAAGAATAATTTATTGTAGGCATCTTGAGCATCTTTTGACCCTTCAGGGTAAAGTTGATAATCATTAGAGGTGATGCGTCTTAACTGTTTGATCAATTCATCAACGGTCAATGGGACCATTTGCTCAAGGCAGTTCATCAGCTTAAATTTATTGATATAGCTTTGATAAATATAACAATAGCCTCCAGGAGCAACCTCAATGACAAATTCGTGAATGCGGGACCAGGGAGCTCCTATGGAACAAAAACAAGCTAACCCCTTTTCTTTGGATTGTTGGACCTTATCGACGCACTCTTTAAACTTATCAACACCTTCTTGTTCTTCTCTCCACATATCAACGAGATTTTTATCGTCTTTTCTTTCCGAGTGCTCTACAAAAATGGAGAAGACATTGTAAGCATTGAGCGTGCAAATCGTCGGATTAAGTTTACTTCGAAGATATCCATTGATCGATGAGCTACCCAATAGATCAATGCCTTTTTGGCGTAAGGGATGACCGACTTGCCACTTATATTCCTTATACCAGTTACTAGTATGATGATGGAGGTAATCCTTCAAGATAGGAAAAAAACCCTTTAAAGGCTCCCTTTTCTCAGCGATAGAATTTGCCGCAGGGTTTTTTATAGCAGGCGGCTGTCTAGAGGCCACTGCTTGTAAGGTGGTTGTGCATTGCATGTGCGGAGAAGCAACATGTGGCGTTTGCCTTAAAGATCCAAGTGATAACATATTAAACCATTCTAATTAATTTATAACGATTATTGTAGTTTTAAACTACTCTTATTTTTATTAAATGTCAATGATTATAATTATTAATGTTATGTAAATTTAGAAATTTCCTGTTTCACATGTTTAAAATCTTCTAAATCTGTAAAATAATTAAAATTAAAAACATATACAATTAATTTCTTTAATAATATAATGAAATTTAGATGAGAAGGTCGCAATCTCACAGATAATGATCTTACTGAAATCAATGGCAAAAAAGAGCAGCTACTAGGAAAAATCCAACAGAGATATGGGACAGCCAAAGAAAAGGCCCAAGAAGAGCTTGCAGAATGGGAAAGCAAAGCATGTGGGAAAGGATGTGGCTGTGAGAAGGAGAAAAAATAAATGTTCATTAACTTAAGGAGAAAAATATGAGAAAAACACTTGTAATAGGATTATTGACTGTCGCGACACAACTTTCTGCGGGACCATTTGGACAAGATGATACAAAAAGTCCACAGTATGCTGCAGGAGGCACTATAGCTAGTAAGACTGACCAAGACATTATGAAAAAAGTGGAAAGCGAAGTGGGATCTGGTGTGTTTTCATCAGGTTACCCAAATGTAACTTATGAAGTCAAAAGCGGCGTCGTTTCACTTAATGGGACAGTAGATAAACTAGAAAATAAAGCTAAGCTTGAGGATAACATCAAGAAGATCGATGGTGTGCAGCAAGTCAATAGCCAACTTAAAGTTGCTCCAACAACTAAGAGCGCTTATTCTGAATCTCAGTTAAAGGATTCGGAAATGAAATATCCAAAAGACTCCGCAGCAACGAGTCAGGATAGGCAGTTGAATGCCACCATCCGCAATAAGACTGCAGGATTCTTCACTAAATTGAATGATACAGTTGCATTCAAAACAACAAATGGAATTGTGATGATCACAGGCTTTGTCGACAAGTCAGATGACGTGATGAAGCTCGGAGATCAAGTTAAAGGAATTGAAGGGGTTAAATCTGTGGATAATCAACTTCAAGTAAAAGAGATTGTAAGTGTTAAATCAGCTGACAATCAGCTTAAAGTTACAGTAACAAAAACTTCATAGTGTAGATTTGTTTAGTTAATAAATTTATAAATCTGAGGATGTAAAAAGGAGATTATATGGGTAAAATGTTGATTTTATGGTTAATAGGAGTTCCTATTACAGGAATTATATTATTAAAGTTGTTTGGAATTATTTAAACAACTGTATAGATATAATTTTAAAAAGTTGCATAGTGTCTTATGCCCAAACAAATCAAAAAAAAGAATTGAGCACTATGAAATCTCTGCATATGGCACTGCGCGCACATTTGCAAAAGAGTTAGGTCTTAATGAAATTGCAGTTCTTTTACAAGAGACGTTAGATGAAGAAGCCAATGCCGATAAGGCATTAACCTAAAAACGGCAGTTGGAGACGGCAACTTAACGCAAAAGAATCCATGAGGCAAAAAGTGCCTTTGAGAAAAAAAATTATCAAACGATAAGGAGGATGATATGCTTAGTTGGGCTTTAACATTTTTAATTATTGCACTCGTAGCGGGATTGCTAGGATTTATAGGAATTGCGGGAATTGCCGCAGAAATAGCAAAAATTCTTTTTGTGGTTTTTCTGGTGCTATTTCTTGTTTCTGTAATAGCAGGATACCGAAGACGACCACCCCCACCATTATAACTGCAATTTCCAATCGATTGGATCTTGTCCATGTTGAATTAAGAACTGATTGGCTTTGGAAAAGTGGCGGCAGCCAAAAAATCCTTGATAAGCAGAAAAGGGGGATGGATGTGGCGCTGTCAATACTAAGTGGTGATGGGCTTGTAAGGCGAGCAAATGCCCACATTTTTGCTGGGCGGGCTTGCCCCATAAAAGAAAGACGAGGGGGTTTTTTTGCGTAAATAGCACTTTAATTACTTCATCTGTAAAATTTTCCCATCCTTGTCCTCGGTGGGACATGGGAGAAGCTTGACGCACTGTTAAGATAGTGTTGAGAAGAAGTACACCTTGTTTTGCCCATGCCGTTAAAGAGCCGTGATTTGGGATCGTAAATCCAAGATCACCTTTAAGTTCTTTAAATATATTTTGTAAAGATGGCGGCACTGCCACCCCTTCTTGCACGCTAAAGCAGAGCCCATGCGCTTGTCCTATGCCGTGGTATGGGTCTTGGCCGACAATCACAACTTTTACTTTATCTATGGGTGTAAAAGCAAAGGCATTAAAGACATCTTGTGGAGGTGGAAAAATGGGAATTGGGCCAGTGCGCTCTTTGGCAATGAAAGTTTTTAATGCTTCCATATAGGGTTTTTGAAATTCTCCTTGTAAGGCCAATCCCCAAGAGGGCTCTAGCTGTGGAGGCAGTAAGAGATGCTGTTGATTTTTATCCATTTTTATTCAATGATTGATTTTTGAAAGCCCAGTTTAAGACAAATCTAATTTAGCTACCACAAAATCGATCACTTGGGGTTCAAGATGAACATTGTAGGCGCGATTCATTTCTTGCAAACAGGTGGGTGAAGTGACGTTAATCTCCGTCAAATAATCTCCAATGATATCGATGCCCACAAAGTGGAGTCCATGTTTTTTTAAATGGGGTCTTAGGGTGCTTACAATTTTTTTATCTCGCGAAGTGGCCTTTACAGGTGCAAAATGACCTCCTACACATAAGTTATTGCGATGATCGTTTAGTCCATGCACGCGTAAGATACTTCCTAGAATTTTTCCATCTAAAAGCAAAATGCGCTTATCGCCATTTACCGCATCTTTTACGTATTCTTGGAGCATTATGGGCCTACGATATCCAAGGCTTAGCGTTTCGATTGCGACATTGATGTTGTCATTGTCTTTTTTGAAGTGAAAGATAGACTGGCCTCCAAATGCATTCACAGGCTTAATGATGATCTCTTTATACTGTAAGATAAAGAGTATCATTTCTTCTTTACAGCAAGATATTAGGGTTGGAGGGGTAAACTGTTTAAATTGAGCGGTAAAAATCTTTTCATTGACAGAGCGTATGCCATTTGGACTGTTAATTGCTACAATACGCTTTGGCAGGTAGTCAAGAAGCCATGTATTTGTCAAGTATTCTTCATCAAATGGGGGATTAGGCCGTATAAATAGCGCATCGATTTCGTCTTGTGAAAGACATATAGCCATTTCTTTAATAAAAGGAATTTCTTTGTTTTTTTGCGGTGTCACTTTTATGGTATGAAAATACATTTTTCCATCTAAAAGGCTAATTCCATTTTTGGGGACATAATAGACCTCATATCCTCTTTTATGGCTTTCCAACATCAGAGAAAATGTGGTGTCGTGTTCGAAAAGAACCTCTTCAAGCGGATCCATTAAAAACAAAAATTTCATGATAGATGTCTTTGACCTTTTAGTTCCTTGATTTCCATTCCTGCAGCGATTCCTGCAATTCTTGCAAGTATGTGATATAGGTTTAGCTTATCGATGCCTGCATTAGAGCCTATTTCTTTAAATTCCATGCCGCCAGGAGAGTTGAGATTGTCCCTTGCACCTTTGCCTCTGTGATACCGAAAGAATCCCCCAAATGGGCGATTGTCGATTTGATATATGGTAAGTTCTGAGGGGCAATCTCCTATTTTGTAGATCGTGCCAATTCCCTCCTGAAGAAGAAATCGATTTGTTTTAATGCCCCCCTTATTTCTTTTTAAATCGTTGATGGCTCTATTGTTAAGGCGTAAAATGTCTTCTGCCTCTTCAATGGTTACAACGCCTAAGCCGTAGGTGCCGGAATCGGCTTTGATCAGGATGTAGGGCTTTTCATCTATGTGATGCTCTTTGTATTTTGCCTTTATTTGCGCAAATAATTGAGCTGCCGCCTCATATAGCTTTTGCCTATCTTCTATTTTATTGATCTGCACATCTTCAGTTTTTTCGTATAGGCAAAGAAAGTACCAAGGATCAAGACCTATGATTTTTGCAAATTCATTGATCAGGGCATTTGCAAAAGCGAAATGCCTTGATTTACATCGCGAATGCCAACCTGCGCACATGGGAGGGAAAATGGGGAGATTAAGCGTTGTTAAGCTTTCGGGAATACCGCTACTAAGGTCATTATTTAAAAAAACCATGTCGATTGAGATTGTACGGTCTTGAATTTTCTTTAAAATATCATCTGCACATTCCACTTTAATGAAAGAACCCGATGATGTAGTGAACATCATTTTTTCATCTATTTGATTTTGGGCAATATCATCCTCATCAAAAAATGCAGCTACATGGGTGTTAAAGTTTGCGCTATGGATGATTTTTTGCAAAATCCTGGCATTTTCTAAGTACCATTTGTTTCGTGTGTGTTTTTCGATGATGATTAAGATGTCTTTGGCATGAGGAACTCTTTTTAAAATGGCACTTCTAAATAGACTTGCAGCTTCTTTAATTGCGGTTTCGGATAGATTATTAAATCCGGCGGGAAAGAGATTGGTATCTACCACAGCCATTTTAAATCCAGTGTCGCGGATATCTAATGAGCTATAGATGGGGCTATATATCGACTCGTACTGCAATAACCATTCACTGATAGCTTCTTGGCTTTGCTGAAAATGTTTTAATATATGCGCATCTATTGTATGTGTTTTCATTTTTTCTTCCAATAAAAATAAAAGGGAATGCTGGATAAATCGCCAATCAAGATATAAACGATAAAGGGGATCGTAATCAAGATATATTTTTACAGTCATGCAAACGTTTTATTTTTGTGTAATATAAATTTTACATATACTTTATTGTTGAGTTAAATGGTTAAATATGGTTTAATTAATTTAATGAAAGCTTTAATTGGAGGTGTTATGAACAGAATTGAAGATAGCAGCAAAAGTCTACCATTGAATGAGTTGAAAGGTATAAAAAGCGTAAAATTTGCCTATCCAACTGTTTCTGAGGTGAAGGTGCTGGAAATCTTGCGATCATTTAGTTTCCAACGCCATTATGATTTATCACAACTAATCGGGGCGGTCTTGCAACTTGAAGGAATAGAAATAGATGAGAGTGATTTAAAGGCGACGAAAGCATTTATGTCTATCGCTTTGGAAAGAGCTAGGACAGCAGAGACGCCAGAGGAAATAATTAGCGACATGCAAACAGCTCTTCAAGACGTGAAAATCAAGATTTTTGATTCCATTAAGGCTAAAATTGACGCGGCAGAGCTTAAGTACAAAGGCTTAGAGGATGGAGAGAAGAAAAAAAAGAGTGCCAATCGTTTATTTAGACTAGTAGGAAGTCTTATCGCAAACGATCCAAGTCCTAAGCTTAGTATCGATCAAAAAGTGGCAGCACAGAAGCACTTGAAAGAGAACTTTGATCCCACTGACGCGCTGGGAAGCTATAAGGCGGCCATGGGTAAAGATTTGAAAGAGCCGCCAGAAAAAAAATCTGCAGAGCCGAAAACAGAAGGGGTTAGGGGGCAAGCCACATTTACGCTTACCTCTGAAAGTAGAAGACAACAAACAACAAGCGCTAAAGAGGCTACAAGGCAACTTCCGACTGATGAAGCAGTAAAGGCGGAAAAAAAGGCCAATGAGAAGATCGCCCATACTAGGGAAACAGAAAGAAGAGAACGGGAGAAAAAACTAGAAGAGCAAGAGACTACTCAAGCCGAAGCCATAAAAGCTAAAGTTAAAAAAGAAAATATTGGCCAAGACAATCAAAAAAGAGGCCGAAAATAACGATTGCTCCTTGTCTTTTTAGACAAAGATTGGTATTTTCTTTTTTATGTTTAAAAGTATGACTGCCTACGGGCAATCCAGTTTCGTTTGTCCACTTGGCAGGTTTTTTATTGAGATTCAGTGCGTCAATCGCAAGTATCTCGATATTCAAACGACTCTTCCGAGCGAATTTTTTCGTTTCGATGGAGAAATTAAAAAAAAAGTGGCCGAATCGATTAAGCGCGGACAAGTTAATATCAGAGTCCAAGTGGTCTTTGATGCAGAGGCCCCTTTACAAATTACACCCAATCTTGCGGTGGCAAGGCAACTTAAAAGTGCTTGGGAACAAGTGGCATCTGAGCTTGGCACACCCCTTGATCCGCAGATACTTTTTACATTGCTCTCTTCCCAAAAGGTGCTGGTCTATCATGAGAATTTCAAAAGCGAAAAGCAATTTTTAGATCCTCTTTTGTCTACCTTAGATCAAGCTCTTATCCAAGTCAATGCGATGAGGGCAAATGAGGGGCAAGTTTTACATCAAGAGATCGTGTCTAGATTTCATAAGCTTTCTCTTTGGATGGAAGAAATTGAGTTAAAAGCTCCTCATACAGTGGAAAAGTATCGAGAAAAGCTATTAGACAAAATGCATGAAATGATGCAGCCAAGTGCAGAGCTTGAAGAAAGGCTTTTTCGCGAGGTTTGTCTTTTTGCCGATAAAATCGATATTGCAGAGGAGATCACCCGCTTTAAATCGCATTTAACGCAAGTCAATGGCTTCATTTTACAAAAAGCAAGCGATGGACATGGTAAATCGCTTGAGTTTCTCGTCCAAGAGCTTAACCGTGAAATTAACACGATCAATGCCAAGTCCAACGACATCGAAATCTCCCGCATTGCTCTCGCCATTAAAACAGAGCTTGAGCGCATTCGCGAACAGATTCAAAATATAGAATAAGATCATGAAGCAGCCTCTTCTTGGCAAACATAATGCTGGTTTACTTTTTATTTTAAGCGCCCCTTCTGGTACAGGAAAGACAACACTTGTCCAGATGTTGACAAAAGAGTTTGATCGGGTCGTGTTGAGTGTGACATATACGACGCGAGAAAAAAGAGAGGGGGAAATCGATGGCGTACACTACTCTTTCATTACTAAAGAGCAGTTCATCGCAAGGATTGATGAGGGGGATTTCTTAGAATATGTCGAGATTTATGGCGATTACTATGGAACGTCAAAAAGTTGGGTGGAAGAGCAAAGGCAAAAGGGTAAGCATGTTTTTCTCGTGATCGATACTCAAGGCACAGCCCTTTTAAAGGGAAGGGTCGATGCAGTCACCATTTTTGTGTTACCCCCTTCGCTTGAGGAGTTAAAAAGGAGATTGACTTTACGCAGGTCAGACTCCATGGAAATGATTGAAAAAAGACTAAAATGGGCAAAGAGGGAAATTAAAGCCATTGGCAATTATCAATATTGTATTGTCAATGATGATTTGCAGACTGCTTATCAAATTTTAAGAAGTATTGTTATTGCAGAAGAACACCGTTTTAATATAGAATGTGTACATTCACAAGGAGATAAGTCATGGATCTTAAAGATTACCTAACGAATGAGAAGGTGGCAAAGAAGTTTAAGAACCAATTTGATATGGTCAATTATGCCATTAAGCTTGCTACAAACATGATTCAAACAGGTAGAGAAAGCAGAGTTAAACTCGACTCCCAAAATAGAGCCATGCATATTCTAACCGAGATCTTGCAAGACAAAGATCGCTTTGATGATGTCGTCAAAAAAGAACCAGTTGATGCTTATGCATCCACAACGCGCTTTGATACTTTCGATGATGAAGATGACAAAGATGATGTTTTAGATGGCAAAGAAGCTAAAAAGTCGTCAAAAGCAAGTGCTAAATCATCAGATAAGAAGCTGCGAAAAATCTTAAATTAACAGGCTCTAAAGGGGACATGGACGTCTTATTATTTGGTTTTGCCGTCCTTTCTGTCTTTCTTTTTTTTATATTCTTGCTTGTTTTTCAATGGTGGGTTTCAAGGCGGCCGCCTGCCTTCAGCCCCTATTCTAGATTTCCATTGAGGAGAGGGCATGACATTTCTTATGAGGCCAAGATTTGCGTCTTGCGATATCTGTTTGAGTTGCATCAATACGACAATAAAATCTTTGATTTTCAGCGCGCAGCCGTTTGTAGAGAGACAGGCAGGATTTTTCAAGATTGCATTACCTGGTATGGAGCAATTGACCTTGATTGGTCTTTTTTAAAGAAGCGCATGCAGGGTCAATATGTCTCTTGGGGAAGCCTAACGGACGCACAGCAATTGGCAGTGTACGCTTGTCATGATACATTAGCGGGATTTCAGGTGGAGATGTCATCTTCTCAGATTTTACCAAAACATATTGAAGCTATATATGCCTTTACAAAACCTGGGCCCCTTTATGTCGATATAAATACCTTCATACTTCTTGGTTGGAAGTGTGTTCCTGGTACGGAGCTTGAAGTTTTAATTGTGCAAAAACCAAAAGAGAGAATGTGCGGATGAAAACAACTGATGGTCAAAAGATTTTAATTACTTCAGCTCTTCCCTATGCCAATGGACCTTTGCATTTTGGGCATATTGCAGGGGCCTATCTGCCTGGGGATTGCTACGCAAGGTTTCAGCGCTTAATGGGAAGTGATGTGCTCTATATTTGTGGCTCTGATGAATATGGCATTGCCATCACATTAAGTGCGGAGATGGCAAAACGCTCTCCAAAGGAGCATGTCGACATATTTCATGCGGTAAATCTAGACTTTTTTAAAGCGCTTGACATCTCTTTTGATCATTATTCAAGGACGAGCGCACCTGGACATAAAGAGGTTGTGCAAAAGTACTTTTTAGATCTGTTGCATAGTGGATATATCGAAGAGAGGGAGACAGAGCAGCTGTATTCAGACGCTGATCAAAAATTTCTTGCAGATCGCTATGTAGTGGGCACATGTCCGCGCTGTGGATATGACGCTGCAAGAGGAGATGAGTGTCAAAAATGCGGCGCAAGTTATGAGGCAACAGATCTTAAGAATCCTCTTTCCAAGCTAACTTACGCCCCGCTCATTCGTAAACCGACAAAGCATTACTTTTTGCTTCTTGAAAAGTTTAAAGACAGATTAACGGAGTGGATTAGCAAAAAGGATTGGAAGCCAAATGTCGTCAACTTTGTGAAAGGCTATATCAATGAATTGCATGCAAGAGCCATTACGCGGGATATGACGTGGGGAGTGCCGATTCCACTTCCTGAAACGGACGGGAAAGTGCTTTACGTTTGGTTTGATGCCCCCATCGGATATATTACAGCGACTAAAGAGTGGGCAAGACAACAGGGGCAAGAGGATCTTTTCAAAAAGTACTGGTGTGATCCTAAGACTAAACTTGTGCAATTCGTCGGTAAAGACAATATTCCATTTCATGCCGTTATTTTCCCTGCCATGACGATGGGGCAAAGTGAGCCGTTTAAGCTTGTCGACGATTTGCCGGCAAATGAGTTTTATAATTTAGAGGGTAGGCAGTTTAGTAAGTCAGATGGCTGGTACATTGATTTAGAGAGTTTTTTTAAGAGCTACACGTCAGATCAGATCCGCTATGCCATTGCGGCAAATGCCCCTGAAACAGCGGACTCTGAATTTACATGGAAAGATTTTCAGATGCGCTGCAATACGGAGCTTTTGGGTAAATATGGCAACTTCGTCAACAGGGTGCTTGTGTTTGCCAAAAACAATTGTAAGGGACAAGTGCCTGCAATTGGCATTTTGCAGCCTATCGATACGGAGTTTTTAGCCAATATGCATAAGCTTGTAAATGAGGCGCAAGAAGCCTTTAATGCGTATAAGCTAAGAAGAGCAAGTCAGCTGGTGATGGAGCTTGCGCAGCTTGGCAATGTGTACTTTGATGCAAAAAGCCCTTGGAAGTATTCTAAAGATGCCACTTTAAAGCCGGCGATGGAAACAACCATTGCATGTTGCCTTCAGTGTTTACAATCACTAGCCTTAATTTCGCTGCCTATCATCCCGAATGTTGCGACAAAGGTGCTTAAAATGTTGCAAGTGGATTCCAAAACGCCTTCTTGGGAGAGGTTGACCAATGAAGAGCTGCCATGCGGCCATGTGCTTGGCGCTCCAGAGATTTTATTTACTAGAGTTGAGGATGAACAAATCCAAAAAGAGTTGGAAAAGCTCAATGCCATGTCATCTAAAAAGCAAATACCAACTTTAACGCCTAAAGCAAAGGAGATAGCGCCCATGAAAGAAAAAATCACAATTGATGATGTCAATAAGATGGACCTTCGCGTTGCGACGGTGTTAAATGCCGAAAGGGTGCCAAAGAGTAAGAAGCTTTTGCAGTTAAAGATCGATCTTGGCTTTGAAACGCGCACTATTGTGGCAGGAATTGGTTTAAGCTATACTCCAGAGCAGATGGTTGGAAAAAAAATCATTGTGGTGGCCAATTTAGAGCCTGCCACCTTGATGGGCATTCAAAGTCAAGGTATGCTCTTTGCAGCTAAATCTGAGACTGAATTAGAACTTCCCTCTTTTGCAAATATTTCGAACGGAAGTGTTGTGGGTTAGTATTTAATCTATTGAATATGAGGGTTTTGGGTTTCGATTTTGCAGTATGATATTTTTTCTTGCTGAAAAACGAAGAAGTTTGATATAACTTTGTCTTAAGTCATGGGAGCCTAATGGCTTCCTTTTCCATTGCTGGCATAGCTCAATTGGTAGAGCACCCGACTTGTAATCGGACGGTTGTGGGTTCAATTCCTACTGCCAGCACCATTTTCTTCTTAGTTTTTTGGGGGTGTCGCATAGTGGCAATTGCAAGGGACTGTAAATCCCTCGACTCACGTCTACGCTGGTTCGAGTCCAGCCGCCCCCATTCTCTCATTATCAATAACTTACATTCAATTGCTAATCAGATAGAGATTCTGACAAGTCCTTTTTGTCCAACCCCGGTTTGGCTTTTTTTGCATGTATTGGTTAATCCTAGAAACGGCAGTAGAATACATTGCTAAAGCACATAGAGTTAGGAGACATTTTCTAAAAGAAGATGAAAATTAATTTTCAGTGGTTTAGCCAATTTCTTAGCTACTTTTTCGCCGACCCCACGTTTTCCGTTTTCAATACGAGAAATGTTGTCTTGGCTTACACCGCTCAATTGCGCTAATTCTTTTTGGGACATGCTTTCTCGAAAGCGGGCGCCTCGGAGTACCATTCCTGCTTGCTTATGCTTGGAAATACTGTCTTTTGCCACAGTCTCCCAATCAACAGACTCGCTTTCCTCATACTTATTCAAAATAGCTTCGAAACGCTCTGCAGATTGAATAGGAATAAATGCGTGTCTTTGTTTTTTTCCAGGGAATTTCAAGACGACTTCGAATAAATCTTCTTTAGTATGGTGCGTTTTCATGTGTGCCGACATAATAGACCTCAATTTTTTTACTATTTTTATCAGTCAATTTCCAACAAGCGACGTAAGTCGGGTTGCCTTTTTTTAAGTGACAATGGAACTCACGTTTTTCAAGTAATCCATAGCCTGGCCAATTAGACCGATAAGGGCCTTCTAGCTTTAATTCAACCAATAACAAGTTAATAACGTCAAGGATAGACGGTTTGGAACCGTTGCGCTTGAGTTTTTCATATTGCTTTTCTGCTTGTCGAGTAAAATGAACAGTCCAAGTATCTTTGTATTGCATTTTCTACCTGTTATACCCTAAGTATAATGGAAATATTGACATATGTCAATAAAAACAGTCTTGCTCAGCAGGGGATATAGAGGTTTTGTCGTAATAAGATTAAAACGGCATTAGATCCTTCATAGAGCATCCGAGTGCCTTTGCAAGTCTTGCAATGTTTGATAGGGATAGATTTCGTTCCCCACGCTCGATGCTGCTTACATAGGTGAAGTGTAATTCAGCCTTTTCGGCCAACCCTTCTTGTGACCATCCAAGTATCTGCCGTTTCCCGCTTACTATTTTTCCAAAATCCGATTGTAGACCATTGCGTCTTTCCTTGGGTCTTGTGTCGATTTTCTTTTTTTCCATGTTAGCCCCTAGTTAATGGTAAGGCTATAGTTTTGGAGACCTTGAATCTAGAGACTAAAAATCTAAAGACTTTAAGTCTTGATTGTGATATCATACATCTTTTAGACGCTCTTACACTATATAGTGAAAAAGGAAGGGTTGATTTTGCATTGCACAATGCAATCAAAGATAAAAACTTAATTGCGAGCGTTGTTTTAACGAACTATGCTAAAGATGTTAACACAAAAAAAATTAATGGAGATTGTGCCTGGATAAATAATAGACTTCTTTCGAAACTGGAATCCCGTGCCTCTGCCCGCCCTTTCCCGATTAAACTTTAAAAGAAATTAAAGAAATAATTGTTGGATGAGCAAAAATATGTCAAGGGTCGTGAACTGATAGTATGAATAG
>JABDAE010000037.1 GCA_013289325.1 Chlamydiota bacterium | reverse complement strand
TGGACGATTGGGCCAATGGGGTCAGAAGTCTTTCCCCGGGGAAAAAACTTCTGACCCCATTGTTTTTCCTATCCTTTAGAGTTTAGAGTAATCATGTTTGGAATTAGCAATCATCTTATTGTTTGTCCATAAACTGTAAAAATTCCTGAGGTTGGATAATTTCGATGCTGTGAATTTTTTTTAATTTAAGTAAGTGGTTATCCCCACTTACAACATATCTGGCCTTGCCTTCTAATGCAGCAATGATAAAAATATCATCATCTGCATCCTCGGTAACAAAAACCTCATAGCTATAAAGTGGTATGATGAGATGAGCTATTACTCCAAGAGATTCTATCCAAAGATGAATGTCATTATCAGAGGCATCGATTCTTTTTCTTATCTTAGGATAAAAAAGCACTCTTTTTAATTCAGATAAAGTAGCCTCGGAAAAGACCATTTCAATATCTGGCTTTTCAATAATCTTTCTAAGAACTATTCCTGGCGTGCTAAATGGATTCATCATAGCACTGGCAAGCACATTGGTGTCTAAAACAACCCGCATTTTCATTTCAATTTTGCTTTCTTACGTTTTCTTTAGATTCTTCAATAAGAACATTTAATTCAGTATCTGTGAGAGGATCTTCCATTTGTTGTTCTTGATTTTTGAGAAAATCTAAAAGATAGTGTTTAGCAGCAAGCGTTAAAAGTTTAAACTTTTGTAAAGGAATCAATACTGCTAAAGGTTTATTTTTGCGACTGATGATAAATTCATCTCCTCGCAAATAAACACAATCGAGAATTTCGCCCATTTTCTTCCTCACATCATCTGTTCCAATATCAATAGCCATACAACCTCCTTATCTCCTACATCTATTATAGTTGATAAGGTGAATTTAAACAACCTGAAAGGTGAGGTTTGGTATAGCTTTTTACAGAGACGTCTATTCTTGAATGTTAGATTTTTATCTTGATCTTGATCATTCATGGGCCCGTGAAAATCTGGTGCGAAAATGGGCAGCTTCAAAGCCAGCGTGAGTACGCGCGCAACCAACGCTTTGGCCAGGCTTGCGCATGGTACAAAAATACAGAGCTGATGCTAGTTGAGGAGTACGAAGCAGATCGTCTGGTCAGCGGAAAATATTTTAAGCTCCATAAACAAGATCCTATCTCAACCGTTGTTAACGGCAATGGTCTTGCGACTTTATATGATGAGACGGGCGCTTTTATCAGAAGAGTCCAGTACATCAAGGGCAAGCCTGTTGATCTCGATAATTGAACGAATTGCAAAACTAGGAAAAGTTTAGGCTTATATTCAAGACCCTGCTAAACTATTTTGCACAATACAGTCAGCCAACAATTCCTGGATTGTTCTTTTTTAATGGCCAAATCGAAGGAGTAAACAAATGTCAAGTATCCACAGTTCGACACAAAACAGTCTTCCACTTTATACGCCTCAAAATTCCTTCGAAGAAACCGGTTCTAGGTCGCACCTCAAAGCCGCAGTGATCGGCAACGATGCAGTAATGACACTGGATCATGTCCGTCCTCTGCACACAAGGTCTATCGAACAGGCTAATTCACCCTTCAAGACAGGCCTCAAAGCTGCCATTCTTGGTACCATTGCTCTTGTTGGAACAGCTGGGGCGTATTGTGTTCGTCGATATTTTGTCGGTAGTGATCCAGACAATGATAGCGCTATGTCAAAAGTTGCACAGACTGGCTTTGATATTTCTCATAATCACGGAATGGTGAGTGAGAGGTCAATGCCTACTGCTTTGCCTCTTGGGAATCAGGTGGCGCTAACTGGGTCTTTATTTCAAATCAGTCGTCAATTTTTTACGGAAGCGGGGGGTGGTTTTATTCAGCAAATAATGACACAAGGCCCCAGTTGGTTAACCTGCCAATTAAACCCAATAGTATCTAACTATGCTTCTCTTGGAGATCCCTTGGACCTCCAAGTCATAGGAAACACTGCATATGTGGCGGGATCAAGTGGCTTACAAATCATTGACATTTCTATGCCGAACAATCCTACTCTGATCGGTACTTACCTAAGTCCTGATGCCTGGGAAGTCCAAGTCATAGGAACTATTGCGTATTTAGCGGGTGGTAACAGTGGTTTGCGAATCATTAACATTTCCACGCCGAGCAGCCCTACTTTGATCGGGATGTATAAGACTCCTGGACGAGCCTATGGGGTGCAAGTCGTAGGGAAAATTGTGTATGTGGCGGATGATAGCAGTGGCTTGCAAATCATTAATATCGCTACGCCGAGCAGTCCTACACTGATCGGGACTTACTCTAATCCTGGGGCTTATGGAGTCCAAGTCGTAGGAAATACCGCGTATATGACGTATTCGAGTAGTGGTTTAACAATTATTAACATCGCTAATCCGAGCAGCCCCACTCTGATCGGGACCTACAATAATGATGGCTGGAAGGTCCAAGTCGTAGGGACCACTGTCTATGCGGCAGGGGAAATTTCTGGATTTCAAATCATTAATATAGCTACGCCGAGCCGTCCTACTCTGATCGGATCTTACAATCCTCCCGGAAGGGTCTTTGGAGTCCATGTCGTAGGAACTATTGCCTATGTGGTACTTATGTATAGTGGCTTACAAATCATTGACATCGCTAATCCGAGCAGCCCTACTCTGATTTGGTCTTACAATATTCTTGGGAACGTCTATGGAGTCCAAGTCGTAGGAACTACTGCCTATATAGTAGATAGGACTGGCGGCTTACAAATCCTAAGTGGGCTCAATCAACTCACGCTTTCAGGGACCCCCAGCGCATTCGACCAAGGTAATTATATTGTGACTCTCGTGGGAATCACGACAGCAGGCACTGCTTCCACTTCTTTTAATTTGAATGTAGTGGTCCTATTAGCTCCAGTCTATCAAAGTCCGATTTCTACATTGCAAGCCACAGTGGGTCAGAGCTTTAATTATATCATGCCAAACAACATTTTTGTTGATCCGAATGGAGATGCAATGACCTATACGGTAAGAGACTTACCTCGGTGGCTCCACTTTGATGGTGGGAGTCGCACATTTTCTGGAAAACCCACTCCGGGGGATACGGGTTCATATGCAGATAAATCGACGGTAGTCACTGTTATAGCCAACAATGGAAAATTAGAAACAGCAGGGCAATTTACGGTAACCGTATCTGGAGACTCGTATTTATCGATGGCATTAAAGGTTGTGGGACCAACCTTAACCGCACTGGGGATGCTCTATTCTGGGTATAAAAATCGGGCATTGCTCTTGGATCGGATTGCCAAGAGGAAATGGAAAAATAATCAGATGAGCGCGAAGTTGGGAGAAAATTTCCTGTATAAATTGAAGACAAACGTCAAGGATGTTCGGAAAGTTCAAGCCTACGTGAGGAATGAGGGTGGTTTAGGAAAAATATCTGAAAGAATCTTGTGTGGCAAGCAACATCATATTGCTTTGGCTTCAGGATTGCCAATGTGGATGAGGTATAGTACTGAAGTCAATGCATTACATTCAATGAGACCACTAGAAGCGATCGACTTCATGGGCTACCGAAATATGCAAATTCGGGTGTTGGGCAGTGGCAGTGTTATTCAAGAGTTGCTGAAATTAGAATTAGTTAGTGATGTTCCGACCGTAGATGACAGATTCGACACTTCGACAAGCCAGGAACAAGTTGGATTATTATTGTTTCCCCCTGCTGCGGCAAATTTTATCGAAATGGATGCTACTGATTATTCCCGGATGTCGGTACAACAAGCGCAAGTGTAATCTCTCTCAAGGAAAGGAAAAACAATGGGGTCAGTAGTCTTTCTCCGGGGAAAGACTACTGACCCCATTGTTTTTCCTTTCCTTCAGGCTGCGGCAGCAGCATAAGTACACTACATAAGATCATCCCAATACAAATCTTTCGTCTGCACTTTGGGCACGCACGTAAATTTAGAACTCATGGCAGGCTAACCATTCAAGCAGAGGAGGAACGTAAACAACAGCGAACACTGCTGAAGGCAATGAAGACTTTTAATCAGGAAATAGAGAAAAGTAGTTTAGAGCAGTCTTAAAAACAAAGGAGTAAAATATGTAAGGAAACCGTGGAGGATAAAGAGGGGGTTTTGCTGGCCCCTCTACAAACCGCTTCCATGGGGTTTGTGCACTTCCCTTTAAGATCAGTTCTAAATTTCAAAGTTTGCTTTAGATTTATCGTCCAACGCTTTGTAGATATCCGCTAATTACTGAGCACGGAAGAAATTCATAAGCTCTATTCTTAATATGGATTTGATTGCTTATCGATTTGATGAGTGCATGAAGAAAAATTAGGCACAAACAGGTCTTTTAATTACACGCAAATCGTATCCTATAGTATGTAGTAAAGCCAAAATCGTCCTTAGCTCAGGATTGGATTTTTCTGAAAACAGTTTATACACTGTAGAGCGACTTATTTTTGATTTCTCAGCTATGGATGAAATGCTGCCATGAACTCGAATCACGTCCTTTAAAGATAAAAGGAATGTAGAGAAATCTTCCTCTTCGAGCGCCTGTGAGAGGAATTCAGCAGCAAATTCTTCATCCTTTAGATAGTCATCCAAAAGTTCTGTAAATTTTCTGTATTTGTTCATAGCATCCTCCTTTTATGGTCTTCTAGATATGAGAGACACTTTTTAATGTCTTTGTCTTGCGTGCTCTTATCCCCACCGCCTAACAACAAAATTAGCCTATTTCCGATCTTTGAACAGTAGATTCTAAAACCGGGTCCAAAATTAATCCTAAGTTCATAGAGCCCGTCAAAACTTTTGAAATCCCCAAAGTTTCCTTCTCTTAAGCGCTGAATCCGCATGAAAAGCGTGATTTTGGTCCTTTTATCCTTCAAGGATTCAAGCCAATCATTAAATGGTTCTTTCCCTTGTTCCGTAGCATAAATCTCAATGTCATATTCTTGTGTCATAACTTCGTTGTTTTTATGTCCTATATTCTAATTGTACGTTTTAAAAGACACTTTGTCAATTATAATGGACAAAATGCTGCTAACACTAACTTTCGTTTCCTGGAGCTTTGGCTTTGGCGAACTTCAAGTCAGCCTTTTGCTGTTCTTGGCTGGTTTTAGCGCTATTCGCAGCTTTTTAATTATTTATCGATAAAAGAGTTGAAAATTTTGACAAAGTTTCAAGAAAGACAATCTCTGGAATTTGGCAAATGAATGTAGCTTGTCTTGCGCGCCAATCAAGCGAGAGAATTTGATCACTTAAAATCGCACCATCAAGAGTCTTTATGGAGAAGAGAACTTCGAATGGATAGCCTTTGATTTTGCTTGTAATTGGCATAAATAGAGCAAGGCTAGTTTTTAGATTATATTCATAAGGGGAAATGACAATAGCAGGTCTTCTTTTTTTGATGTCTTTTCCTTGTTGAGGATCAAAATCAAGCCAAACAACATCTCTTTGCTTCGGAATGTATGTTACCATTCTTCATTTCCAGAACAAGGATCATCCATATAAAGAGAATGTAAATTATCTAAAGTGATCGCATCCACCATCTGATCTAAAGAATAATGGGGGGGGGCGGATCACTAAACAATTATTTTCCATGTCTATATCGACAATCGACCCAGAACTAATATACGCTCATCGTAGTTTGGGCAACCGTTTGCCCTAATCCATTGCAATACTTCAGTATGCACTCTCATAGCCGCATATTTATACGTCTTTTCATCCCATGGACAGCCATTTGCACGTGCCCACTGCAAAACCTCAAGATTCCCTCCTAAAGCCGCTCCTGCACACGTCATTTCATCCCATGGACAGCCATTTGCATGTAACCACTGCAACACATAGATCTGCCCAGCTTCAGCCGCTTCCTGACACATTGCTGCCGTGAGTGCGCCATTAGTTTTGGCCTTCTTCAAAATTGCAATGTTTCCTTCTCGAGCAGCGCCCTCATATTCCTCTCCCTCGTTTTTTTGATTGCATTCATCTAACAAAGCATCAATATACTCACCTTCATCCTCTATTGAACGGATATAGTCATCTAATTGTCTTTGCTGTTCATCTACTGAAGAGGTCTGCGAACACAAATCTTCCTCCACTCTTGTAAACATATGTTCATCACAGGAAAAGCCATTTGAAAATCTCACAGGCGCAACCATTTATCACCTACATCTTTTATGTTTAGGAACAAGCATACTAGATTCTTCAAAAGGGTGCAAAATTATTTTCCACCTCATTAAAATTTCTGATTATCATTATCACAATTAATAATTTTTGTTTTTTTGTTGAAAATTTTAGTGTATATTTGTTTATGTAATGTAAAAAACGTGCTTTAACAATTATACTTAACCGCGTTTTATGGCATTAATTATAGCATCCGCATCTGAAGTACATGGGGATCAACAGCCACAGTCCCAAAATCTAATCAACAACCTAAGAGCCAGTGACGTTAAATTAAGACGAGCGGCGGCTGAACGACTAGATCAAACAACACTTGACCAGCTGCAGGCAGATATGGGGAAGCAATTAAGCGAGACGATGGGGTCGCTCGTGCAAGGGTATCGCAGCTCGCAAGATCTCATGGTAAAATCTGCTGCTGCAAGAGTTCTTGTGATTCTTGCTACAGCAGAGGCCTGTGATGGCGAAATCATTCGGGCAACAGGAGCCATTAGAGTTCTTTTAAAAACTCTTGATGCAAAAGATCTCTACACAAGAAAGCTTGCCGGATCTGCTTTAGCTAAACTTTTCCATGCGGATGCTGGTAGGCAAGCGCTCACCGAAATTCCTAGTGGCCTAAAGAGTTTGATCGAAGGTGCACGCGCAAAAGAGGATTTTTTTGGGGGGATCAATGAGAAAGAAGTCAATGTTGAAGTCGCCAAGGCTACCGCCATTTTTTGTGATTCAGAAATCGGAAGAGAGGCGTTTATTCAGGTAAAAGGAGCTCTTAAGGCGCTAATTAGTTGGTTTTGCTGGCCAAAAGTTCATGAAATGCGATCAAGTGCCTTAAATGCGATTGCAAATGTGTGCAAATCAGATAGGGGGATAGGGGCCTTTATTCGGGAAGAGGGGGTTGTTTCTTTAACGGCTTGCCTTAAGGATGGGAAAAATGATCGTGAAACGCTTTTTCAAGCGGCGATTGTTTTCTTAACTCTCTCCCAATCGAACGCTGGGCGAGAGGAGGTGAATCCAGAACATTTTCTTGAAGGTTGTTTGACTTGCCTTAAATTGCAAGATAAAGAACTAAGTTTTACAGGATTTCAAGTTTTAAACAATCTAATAACTAACAAAAAATTAACTATAAGGGAGAGTTCAAAGAAAATCCTTATGGAATGTTTAGTGAGCCTTGCCAATTCCGGCGATAGCCGCATGGAAGATATAGCTTGTGAATGGATATTGCAACGGTTCGATAAAATGCCAGGTCCCTATTTTTGGAGTTTGGACAGTCGCATCAACGAACTGGCTTCTATTAATGGCTTAATGGATGCTTTATTTCTAGCCTTTAAATTCAACGATTCCAAACGCGTGCTTAGAGCATTCGCGGTAGTGAGTCAATCAATAGAAAGGCATTAGAGGTGGTAGGTAAAGTGATAAGTCATCCGGGATTTCCTATGTTAGGAAAACTTGACTTAAGATCATTGATAGTAAACGATCTGATTAAACACATGCAATCAGAAGATGTTGTGATAAAAGAAAAATCTTTCAACTTTTTATCATGGATTGTGATAACGAATAGTTTAGAAGAAGGGGATGGGGTTTATAAAGCGATATCAATGAGTGGTTTGACCCATATTTTATCCTCCTTGCTTGAATATCTTAAGCATAATCAAATACGTGAAAAAGGTTTCGGTGTGGGAGCGCTCGCGTTTGCATCGCATATTTTGCCGATAGAAGAAAGAAATCAGATTTGCCAGTCTATTGTGAATGATCCTGAGCTGAAAGGCGCCTTGGCTACCTTTTTTAAAGACGAACGAAATTTTATAGACTCCATGCTAGAACGTCTTGAGTATCCACATCAAGAACGCCATATTTTAAACATTATTCTCGATGTGTTGTATGAAAGCATAATCACACCTACCTCGAATAAAGGCGAAGTGTCAATATTTGATTCTCTCATTCAGATCGAAGGCGCAAGCCCAATTCTTGCTAAGTGCGTTAGGGCATCAGAGCACAGCATACGAGTAAAGGCCATCTTTCTCATGCATTATCTCGCCCTTCATATTGGAGCAGGTCCTGCAGTATCGGATATCTTTAAGCCATTTTCGAGCTATCCTCAAGATTTAACTGCTGATAATGCCTTAAGAGCTGCAATTTTGGCCATGAGAAGTAAGTATAACGAACTATTGGCTGATAAACCGAAACTTGGGGCAACAGAGGGGATGGCAGAGGCCATTGAAGAACTGGCTTTAGCCTTAAGCGAGGATCACCCTGAAGTGACAAATTGTGTGGCCGACATTTTCCTCCACCTTTGCACATCAGAGGAGGGGAGAGGACTGATCCTCGCCACACAAAACACTTTAGACAGGTTGACTGCAGCTTATTATTCAAAAGACGATGATTGTGAGGCTCAATTAGTGCTTAGAAAAATAATCACCTCTCTTGGGAAAGAAGCGTGCCTAAAACCGCGTATTTAAATAGACTTCTTTCGAAACTCCATTTGGTCACTGCATAAATCACTCCAACATTTCTTTAGATTTTTGTAACTATTCCAAGAAGTTTGGCCAAGAATGCAACTTTTTAAAAAGGCTTTTGAAAAAGCGCCAAAAGGCAGCCAATTGGAAGTTTTGCAAAGTCTCTAAAGAGAGATTCTCACTGTAGGCCTGCCTCTCGGATTGAGTGAATCAGGGATTTAAAAGTTGTCAAATAATTTTTTATATATTACATTGACGTTAGGTAATTCCACACCTTTTTCACAAAGGAGGTTTTTGACGAAAAAACTCTTGCAATCAAACGATAAAATTTAATCCACATTATAACCAAAAAGGATGTCACCTATGGCTCTTCAAGTAGCAGGATTACCCCCAATTAACTTAAACGATTCAGCGTCTTTGTTAAGAAAAAGGCTTACACCTGATCAAGCAGATCAAAGGTTGCGAATATTAGAAGTGCAGCAAGAGGCTTTATTACGCGAGGGTTCAGATTTGTCTCCGAGAAGTACAAGGGAACTTAGAGAGTTAGCTGAACTTGCTTCTGAAGACAGTGTTAAATATTCTGTAACAATCACACGTCAAGACCCCTCACAATTTTATCATGTCGAATTTAATACTCACCCACAAGTAGCGGCCATTAGGGCTTTTAATCGCATTGGTCCAATGATCAATTCCATGACACAACACATAGGCCAAGTTTCTGAACTAAGAATTTTGGAAGCTCTTGTGGCTCCCAAAGAGGAAATGAAGTGGTATCAAGCAGAAACTCTTTGTCAAATGCACGCTATTTTAAAAACAGACTTTCTAGACGGGCTTAAGTATGCCTACATGGCGGGTTTGAATTTACTGCAAGCTGCTAGATGCCTTTATAAAGACCCAAAAGTTTATCAACAAATCACAAAAGTTCATGCAAAGGCTTTTGATTTATATGAAGATCAGATTCAATTTAACAGATCCTGTGAAATGAATATATTAGAACACTCTCAAGTATCTCAAAAAGAGCTTGAGAATATGCGCGATCTAGTTTTGAGGTCAGGAGAGAAGCTCGATACTCCTCCTGAGGACTTTTTGCCTCTTTGCAATGCCGTGATTGAAAGAGAAAGTAGACATGCGGCCCAATTATATTTGGCAATCGAAGCTTCTGCCACAACATTTTTAGGAAAACTCGCTCCTCTTAGTTTAGAAATTGATACTTGCATTCAAGCCATTTCTCAATCGAGTTTAGAGGTGGCTAGCTTAATAAAACTTTTTGATGAAGCCTTAAAGAAAAAACAGGCCTTGGGTGAAAAAGAGCAAGCCATTCAAAGAAAATTCGAAAGTTATCAAGAGACAAAAGCAAAAGAATTTGCTTCGAGACAAGCAGAAAAAACTGGTGGGGGTTTCATGATGGTTTCATGGAGCAGTACAGAAATTGTCGAAGCGGATTTAGGATCTAAAGACCTTTTTGCTGAATATCAAGAACTAGGACGTGAGTCTAAAGTATTAGCTACCGAATTAAAAAAACTTGAGGGGCAACTTGCTACTCAACTTCAAGCTCATGCAAGTCAATATGCGACAGCTGAGGAATTAAACCAAGGAGCGCAGTCCTTATCTGCAGCCTTTTCAGCTGTAAAGCAACTTGAAAATGCCATTAAAATTAAACAATCTCAGGCTAAATCACAAGTAGAGTTGATCCAAAGAAAACTGCAAATCCAAGACCAAGGACAACAAGAAATTAAGAATATCCAACATGCAGTTGGTTATTTGGATATCCTTCGCAATAAACTTTTAAACAGTCATGCGATATGGATACAAAGCCATAAGCAATGTTTTACAATGCAGGCAGTAAGGAGAGGAGAAGATTCTCTTCGGACGTTGTTAATGGCGGATTTGGCAGAAGGAAAGGATACAGGTCTAAAAGCCATTAGAACCGAAATTAACCGTTTTGCCTTAACAGGCGCCGATGATGTTGTCACAAGTCAGATGTTGACTAATGAGCAACTTTTGGAAGAACAAAAAAAACTCACACAATAAATTTTAAACCCTTAGATTGTGCCCTCATACGCAATCTAAGGATAAAAAGGACTCTAAATATAACAAGGAGAAATGTTATGGCACTTGCTAGAGTTGGGATTGATTTAACTAACTATGCAACCTTTAATTTACAAAAACTTACTAGAACCCAAGCCGAAGAAAGGCTCAGAATATTGACTGAAGCGGAAGAGGCGATTACTCGTCAAGATCCTTCAGGAAAATTGACTCCAAGGAGCGATCGAGAACTTGGTGAATTAACAGATGCGCTTGGTAGAGCTAATCTAGAAGTCTTGACAAAAGTCACTATCACGCGGGTAGAAAAGAGACAGTATTATCACGTCGAGTTTAACAAAGATCCAGCGGACGCCCTTGTGGAAAAATTTAACGACATGAGTGGAAAAATTACTGCAATGGAACAACGGATTGGTCGTGGTGCAGAAAGGGGAATCTTGCAGGCAATTGTAGAGCCTCCTCAAGATATGGAGTGGTACCGCGCTCAAACACTTAGCCAAATGCATGCCGTTTTAAGAGGCGATCTTCTAGATAGTCTTAAGCATGGCTATGTGGCAAATTTAAATTTAATATCTGCTGCAAGATCAATGTTTAAAGACCCTGTAGTGTATGGAGAAATTTTAGCCCTTCACGCCCGTGCTTATGACCTTTATCAAGACCATATAGATTTTAGCAGAGCCTGTGAATCTAATATTTTAGATAATGCAAGACTCTCCGCTGGGTCATTATCAGATGTCAGGCGACTTCTTCTACAATGTGGATCTAAGCTAGATACTCAACCTGCTAATTTTTTAGAACCTCTTAATACACTTGTTCTAAAAGAAGCCGAGAGATCTTTGGAGCTTTACGTGCAAATTGACAAAGCATCTGGCATTTTTCTAGGAAAATTAACACCATTAAAGCAAGGAATAGATGCTGCTGTTAAGACGATCACGAAGGCAAACGTTGAAGTAGCGGAGTTAATTAAAGCCTATGATTCTCTCTTAAGAGAAAAAGAAGCTTTAGCAGTAAGAGAAGCTACTGTTCAGAATAAGTATCTTGCCTTCCAAGATGCAAAAACTAAAGAACACGCTTCAAGAAAAGTAGAAACTAGGCGTACCGGTTTTTGGTTCTGGACTTGGTGGAGCTCTACAACCATTACCGAGGCAGATCTTGGTTCTAGGGAGCTTTGGGATGAGTATCAAAGTACTAAAGCAGACTCTCAAAGGCTTGCTGAAAAGATTAGGGACCTAGATAGACAATTAACACACCAGCTACAAAACCACTCCGGAGCCTATTCGAGCAAAGATGATTTACAAGAGGCTGCTAGAGCCTTAGCTGGGGCTTTAATGGCAGTAAGGGCACTTGAAGGCGCAGTCAAAATCAAACAGTCGCAAGCTACAGCGCAAATAGAACTTATTAAGAAAAAGCTAGGAAATACCTCAGATAGCAATGTGACGAACATTGAAGATACTGTAAATTATCTAGAGATGCTTCAGAGCAAGGTTTTGAATGCTCATGCCATCTGGATACAAAGTCATCGTGGAGTGCAAGTCATGCAAAGGGTTCGTGCGTCTGAAAGCGATTTAAAAACTTTAGTTATTGAAGATCTGACTAAAGGCGGTAATAAAGGTCAAGAAGCAATCCAGCGCGCAATTAAATTAATGGATTCAAATTCTGATGACCCAATGCGCATTCAAGAGTTAACGGACAGAGAATTATTGGCGTTAACAGAAAGGTAAAAGCTTTAGAGGCTTTGCAAAACTCCATTTGAGACCAAATTTGCCAACAAAGCGAATTTTGCAAAAGCCTCTAAAATAACGCAATAGCAAGTGACAATGGAAGTACTCTATTGCAGAGAACTTCCGTTGTCACTTCTTCAAGATAGGGGCAATAACATTGCATCATTTTCAAATACGCCCTAGGACTAATTTGTACGACCCGAATACTTTTTTAGGAAAATCCTTAACCCCTCAGCAAGGGCTTACTCGTTTAAAAATATTAGAAAATCAAAGAATTATTTTTGCAAAACATGGAACCCCATTTTCGGAAGAAGACCTGCGCGAATATCAAGAACTATCTAAATTATTTCATTCAAAAGAAGTCAGGGTACTTTTCTCAGTGACCATTACAAGAGGTATCTTTCCAAGTTCAACCCGCTTATCAAATATAGTATTAATAATAATTCAAACTTGGATTAGATCAGTAGAAAACAAAATGTATCATATCGCATTTAATGAAGATACAGACATGTTAAAGGCTAAATTATTGCAACGATCAGCTCAACTTATCGATATCTATGAAGCTCCCATCATGTCCACTCTTCTATCATCGGAAAGAATGGCATGGTACCAAACAGCGATGTTAGATAGGTGTTGTTCTTTGCAAAATGCAGACCTAAGCAATTTCTTAGAACACGTTTATAGGTCCCACATTAACCTACTAATAAACTTAACAAATCATAACGTTGATAAGAGAATTGCTGAAAATATTTTTACATTAATCATACTATCTCTTACAACGTTGCTTGAGTGTCAAATGGCGTTTTATGGTTTCTGTGAAACTCGGTTATTGCTCGAGGCAAAGAACACAGCCCAATCCTTGATACAATTGAAGGAAAATTTATTAGCTTCTGAAAGTCTATCAGAAAGAGGTGTGAATTTAAATTCTTGTAATAAAACTATAGATAAAGAACTAAAAAACTCACAATACATGTGTAAAGAAACCAAAGATTACCATGTTAAATATTTAAAAAAAATTGCGGTTCTTCGATCTTCAATCGATACCTGTAGAAAAGAGATAAATTCCATGCAAATGCCTCCTCAACAAACCTCTATTGCATTTATATCTATAAGCGAATTAATAAATTTAATCCCACTACTCACTTCGATTGTTGAGTCAAACTTAAATAGTATTCACAAGGGTGTGAATATTTCACTGCTTCAAATTAACAACATCGAAGAAGTTTTTAATTATCTAGAACCCTGTCAAAATAAAATTATTGAAATGTTGGCACTTTGGGTGAGAACACATAGAAACTTTAATATAATAGGAAAAATTCACCGCGACTTGTCTTTTTTTACAAAAAAAGGTAGTGAAATCACAACTAAACCTATTCCAGATAAAGATCGTTTCATTGAAGAGATGCAAAAATTGCTTAGAGATAGCAAAAAAACTCTACCTACTATGCAAGTCAGCTGCACCGATTATCCTTCATTAATTGTGAGTGCTAGCAAATTTTTTTATAAACATTCAAGGGTGAGGTGGGACGATTTACACCCTGAAACTCACGTCTCATATAGTGTACTTGAAGAACCCTCCTCTGGTGGATGCACAATTTTATAAGGAAATGAAAATGCGAGTAAACACACAACACAATTTGGAACCTAGTTATTCTTTTTTCACTCCTCGCATTGTTACAATCGGTTTATTGGTCACTTTATTTTATAAATACGTTATTCTTTCATTAAAATCCGAAGAATCTATTTCCAGAAGTTGGGCTTCTAACAGAATTTACCATACAAGATTTAGTGTGTTGTTGATCTCATACATTGCTATATTAGGCCTTTCAGTCGTCTATCAAAATGCTAAAAAAAGCCAAGAACTCTATAACAAAGTATTGAGATATAACCGGCTAAATAGTCAATTTTCTGAAGAAGGCATATCCCTTTGTCGAACTGCTGCTAATGCAGGCAATGCCGATGCACTGTTTCATCTTTGGAATACCGGATATAAAGGTCTTGAGGGAAATCCTCAAGCCTATTTAAGAAAGGCAGCAGAAAATGGCCATGTTGAGGCGATGTATCAATTAGGGATACTTTTAGAAAAGAGTAATATTTATGAAGCGATTCATTTTCTTTCTCAAGCTGCCAGCCATGAACATCCAGGGGCTATGTATAAAATTGGTAAATATCGATTTTCATCCCCCCATTTAATGGCTATAACCGAAGAACATGCAGTAGCACTTTTAGAAAAAGCAAGTAATAAGGGCAATGGCGAAGCCATGTTTGAGCTTGGGTATTACCACCATAAAAAGTCCAATCTTAAAATAGCGCTTGAATGGTATGAAAAAGGAACTTTATATGGCAGTGGGGAGGCTTTTGTAGCTGTTGGAGAAGTCAATCATCTAAAATACAAGGATCAATTAAAATCACCAAAGTGTTGGGAAGCAAAGATAACAAAATATTTAGAGAGGGCAAAAAACGAGGACCTCATTGCCATCAGTAAACTCGGATGGCTTGCAAAAATAAAACTAGCCGATGCAAGACTTCAAACTCTGATTTATTGGTACAAAAAAGGGAAAGAAATTTACGAAGCAGCAGGAGCAATGGATGCTGCAAAGTATTTGGAAACGTATTTAATTTAACAAATCATTACAAGGAAAAAAGTTATGGCAAGTCAAGTTGTTGCGGTAAATTCAGCACAGGTGGATTTAGACAATCCTCAAACTTTTGTTCGCAAGACTCTTACAGGTGAACAAGCGGACATGCGTCTTAGGATATTAGAAGCAAAAAAAGATAGTTTAATGGCTAAAAAAGAAGACTTATCTCCTAGAAGTTTAAGAGAATATAAGGAATTAGCTACAGTGCTTTCCGAAGATGCGCGCCCTTTCACAGTGAAAATAACGCGCGAAGAACCAGCGCAACATTACCGCATCGAATTTAATCAAGACCCAAGAGTTGCAGAATTTAAAAAAGATAAAGAGATGATTGAATCTTTAAATACCTCTCTTGCAGGCGGCGGATCACAAGTTGGAATTTTAAGAGCATTAGTTAATCCAATTACTGGGATAGAGTGGTATAAAGTAGCCACATTAGCGCAGATGAATGCTGTTTTAAAATCAGATTTTCTCGATAGTCTCAAGCACGGATTTATCGCTAATTTAAACCTTATATTGGCGGCTCGCAATCTTTGGAAAAATTCAGAGGTCTCTCAAAACATTTCAAAACTTCATGCAGAAGCTTTTAATTTATATCAAGACAACATCAATTTTAATCGGACCTGTGAAGAACTAATATTAGCAAATGCTCAGTCTTCGGTATCTTCGCTCGTTAAAATGAAAGATTGTATTCAACAATGTGGCGCTCGTCTAGAAACGCAGCCTGAAGATTTCATAGCTAAGTGTAATGCTGTGGTTATCGATGAAGAGACAAAAGCACTAGAGTTATACAAAAAAATTCATGCTTCTTCAGAAGACTTTTTAAAACAATTAGACCATTTAAAGGTAGGAATTGAGGCCACCCTTGCAAACATAGGAAGTGCTAATAAGAAAATTACGGAACTTCTAAAACAGATGAAAGAGCTAAACCAGAAAAAAAATGAACTGCAAAAGGCGAAAGATGAAGTACAAACCGAATATGAGGCATTTCAAGCGAGATTACAAATAAAAGAAGATGAAAAAGCTAATAATAACACTAGCTGGAATTTTTTCTCAGGTATAAAGTCTCTATTTCAGATAAAAACCACAGTGTTATGGATTGCAGATCAAGCACAAGAGGCATTTGCGACTGTTGAACAATGGCAAAAATACCGGGCCGTTAAAAATGAATCTGTAACCATTGAAGCTGAGTTAAAGAAATTACAAAAAGAGTTAAACACACAATTAAGAGAACAAGTTCAATTTTTAACCACCCAAGAAGATGTAGAAGAGGCTGCAAAATCATTAACAGCCGCTTTTGAAGCTGTTAACCAAATAGAAAGTGCCATCGTGATCAGGAAATCACAAGCTGAAAGGCAAGCCCATGTGATGGCTGCAAAACTCGGACAGCACAAAAGTGGACATAGTGATATTAGAGGTGTGAATGAAGCCTTAATGTATCTTGAAGCTTATCTTCAAAAAGTTTTAAATGGTCATGCTATCTGGGTACAAAGCCATAGACAATGCACAACTATGCAACAAGTGCGTTCAAAAGAAACCGGTTTAAAGATGCGAGTATTCAATGAAATTCAAGAAGGTAAAGATGATGCTGTAAAAGAGCTAAGAGGCACTATTCATGAATTTTTATCGATGCTGGAAGGAGGACAAGCCTCGTCTACTGTTCAATATCATTATGTCATGAACTTGACAAATGAACAAATGCTTGCTCAGTTGGAAAACGGTTAAAACATTAAAAATTTGGATAGGATATCTTCAACATCTTGCATTCATAGGATAAACAATCTGCAGATGCGTTGCGTTTTCAAGAAAACAGGTTTGAGACCAATGATCGATCTTCCATGAATCCTTTTTTGTATCGTGTGTCCACTAAAACTGGACATACGATACAAAAAAAAACATTGTAACTAGCTTAGATCATGCTTGTTCAAGCTCTTTTTCTTCATCAACATAGACATATCCAAAAGACCTAATAGATCCAGTGTTTTTATTTACATCAAAAACTGAATATAGTAAACTAGCGCAGCGAGGGCCCCATTTTTGCCCTCATTGCCAGTTGTCAAAATGTACGCGGTAAGTTCTCAATAAGTCATGGTAAGACAGTCGCCTTCGCAAGCTCAGGCAACTGTCTTACCATGAGTTTTGAGAATGCAATGTTGCTCGTTCAACAAGTCAGATAATGGCGGAAGTCATAACCTCATAAAGCCTTCAAGAAAAGGCTGCCCCGCGGCTTCGCTCCCTTATAATTGCTGATAAGGCAGGAATTCTTCCGGTGTTGCCCACTCTGTCTTGTAAGTATTTCCAAAAAGAAACTCCCAACTTGCGACATGTCTTCTTAAGGCTGGTAAACGTGTCTCTAGCTTGTCTACCAGCAACACTGCGTGTGCTTCCTGAGATCTTCCGTCTTTTGACATATTCTCTAATGTCTCGTTCACTGTCGTTATTGTGTAATGGAATATTGGGGTAATCAAGCACTCTCAAGAGCTTTTCTTTGTTCATGCGTGTTCTGTCAATAAGATCGTTGAGTGCCGCACTCGATGTCCTAAGGAAAGGAAAAACAATGGGGTCAGTAGTCTTTCTCCGGGGAAAGACTACTGACCCCATTGTTTTTCCTATCCTTCATCACTGAAACTGACAGAAATGCAGGTAAATGGAGAATATCACGGCCTGCGCGCACTTTTTAATGCAAATATACATTCAGCAAAAATTCCTATGCAACTTGATATTGGGTTTAGTGATGTGATTTTCCCTGAACCAATGATCATTGCCTATCCCACAATTTTGGAATTTCCTCCTCCAAAGTTACGAGGGTACACTCCAGAAAGCGTGATCGCTGAAAAGTTTGAAGCAATGATGAAATTAGGTCTAGTCACCACGCGCATGAAAGATTTTTTTGACATCTGGATATTATCGCAACAACTTTTATTGAACGGTGAATCTTTGCAAAACGCTATAAAAACGACATTCGACAAAAGGCAAACCCTGCTAAACGCACTCCCTGACTCCTTAAGCGAAATATTTTATGGTGATCCTGTGCATCAAATGCGTTGGAAGCAATTTTTACAAAATATTGAAAATGAAGAAAAGGACATTGAACTATCAAAAGTGATCAGTGAAATTAAAGAATTTTTACAGCCCATTGTCTTGACTTCAATGCATCAGCAACTATTTAGCAAGACATGGAGTTATGCGAAGAAATGGGCTTAAAAATATAAGGAGACAATAAATATACTAATTAATTGTGCCGGGCCCTACCCCTTCATTCCCTTCAAATAAGCCTTGCATCTCGTTTTTAATGTCTTTGCCACTAGGCCCTTTTAGGGCAATATCGAAAAAGCGCGAGGCAAGCTCCTGTTTACGCTCATCTTCCATGGAGGGGTCCTTTAAAATTCCCTCCAGAAGCACCACATCTTCCTCTTTCACCTTTATATCAAAATCGTTGTCTAATAAAGACAGGACAAATCCGACATCTTTTGCGGCTGCAAAGGCAAGTAGTTTTGCGACTCGATCACTTTTAAGCCCTGGTAAAAAGAGGTGGATGGCATTGACATCGTCCTCAATGAGCACCTTGGCAATCGCAAGGCTTGTCTCCTCATCATCCCACCTATGGACAGCTCCTCTTGGATCAATACCTATAAAAACTCTTTTAAAACTATTTTCTGAATAGGCTTTGGCCACTTCCACTTTAGCCCTTGGGTCATTTACTTTAAGCATAAGGAATAAAGTGGGGTTGGAGCTATTCCGAAAACGGGCTTTAGCATTGTGTTTAAGTAAAATGGTAAGATCTTGTTCCTCATGGATCTGTAAGGCTTGCAACATCTCTGGGCGACGGTCTTCATACCCTTGAGGTCCAAAAACAAAATGATTTGGGTCGAGTCCTGCAGCCAATATAGATCCAACAACAGGAATTGCAACTGAAAGACCACCCATAACCCCTACCCTACGAGCAGTATTTGCAGCTTTAGTCCTGTTATAGATCGCTTGCGACATCAGGTATTTTGCTAATGCAAGCCTTGCAGCTGGCAGTATTGGACTCCCTTCATATTTTTTATTC
Source organism: Chlamydiota bacterium (assembly GCA_013289325.1). Taxonomy (GTDB): domain Bacteria; phylum Chlamydiota; class Chlamydiia; order Chlamydiales; family Parachlamydiaceae; genus JABDAE01. Next base: position 3,765 of record JABDAE010000037.1, on the reverse strand, counting down.
AGAAGATCGATTAACTTAAAGCACTCATCATAAGAAATCACCTCCTGTCTTTTCCCTTGTAACAAAGCGATGCGTCCAATGATCTTATCTTGGATGGGCATGAGAAGTAGATCTTCTTCATAGGAGAGCTCTAAGGGCCCAGCTGCCAAAGCATAGTACCCGAGCATTGCTTTAGCTTCTTTTTCTTCAAATTGTGGAAGCTCTTTTTGAAGCTGTAAAAGAGGCCAGCTGTCTTCTCCCCTTAATTCTTGCACATGCTCTCGCAGAAATTGCCCTATTTGCGCGGTAGTGATGCTTCCCTCTTTATACTTCTCAGAGAATGTTTTGATGGTGTCTTGCACCTTCTTATCCCCTTCCATTGCCATTGGCAAAGGCGCATCTGGTGGGGCTGTTTCCACTTGCAGGCAACGCTCGCGAAGTCCATTTGCTAGATCGCTCGGTAAGTTAAAACTGTCAATAAAGGGGAGTAACATGCCCCTACGTGCTTCATAACACGCATTGGCAATTTTAAAGCGCTCCTCTTCAGAGACTTTATGCTTTTGTGCAAGCACTGCCGCTTTACCTATATCTTGTTGTCCCACTGCAATTAATGCGGCGAGCATCCCCTTGTCATCGAGGTCAAAATTTTTTAAATAGTCCGCTGCCAAAACATTTTGCGAAATTGCGGTGACTGCAATAGCAGCTTGACCCTCTTTGCCCAATATCTGGCAACGTTTAATCAGCGTTTCGGCGACAACTCTTCCGTCCTCTCTTGCAGCGCGCTCAAGTAATTTTAATCTTTGCTCTTCGCTAAACTGAAGAAGAGTTGTTTTAGAGAGCCAACTGTATAAAATCCGCGCTATCGACTTTTGCTGAATGAGCAATACGAAAAACGATTCTGGCGATAATTTTAGATCTTTGACGAAGAAGCTTTCAATTGGCCCCGTCCAAGGAGGATTTATCAACCCAGCCCCCCTATCATTTTGCAAGTGCTCGTCGCACGCTAGAAGCAGCTCCATTTTGTCCTCTTCGCTTACAATTCCCAAATTAGCAACCATCGTCGCAGTCATTTCATTTATCCCAGTCATTACCTTCACCCCGGTTAGAATCGCAACCCGCGCTTTTAATTGCTCTTGCGGGGTTTCGTATCTCTTTTTAATGGCGTCAACGATTTGTGTACCCTTTTTTTTTGAGTCGATCAACTTGCGTAAGTAATCAATCGGGTTTGAGTCTATCAACTTGCGTAAGTCATCAAACGTGCGAATCTGAAGTTCATCAAATAATGGCCGAAGAAATTTTTTTGCTTGATAACCAGAAAACGAAAGCCAAGTCTCACCACTTACTCGATTGGCCAAGCTAATCGAGTAATCGATCCACTTAAGAACGTCCTCTCTCATTTCATTAGTGATTTTGTGCCCCTTTAACGCTCCACTTGCATCCGTTGGAGTGGGTGTTACGCTGCATTAAACGCCTCTTGCATCCTTGTAAGTAACGTAAGATCAGCTGAGGTCATATTCATAGTATTTTCTTTTAAGTAATTAAGCGCCTTCTCCCCTACCTCTTGTGAATCCGGCTGAACAGTCGCCTTATCTACTAACACTCTTAACGAATCATTAAAATCAGTATTCATAAACCACCTACATTAAATAAACATATAAACCACACAACTAATGTATCACAATAATTAATTAATTATCAAATTAACAAAATTCTCTGGTGTTAGCGAAAAATTTGCAGGTTTTCCACACAAAAGCTTAAAGAGAATGATGACACGACTTTTCCGCAAGCTATTGCGAAAAAGTCTTGACTTTTCCGCAATCTTCTGCAAAATAGTCGGATATGGAAAGATACCAAAAAAAAAGCGGTTATTAAAGATTACGTCAGACGCCGTTTCATAACTCGGAAACTCGGGCTAGTGCTCAATGCTCCCATAACTCTTTAGCGTATCCATTGAATTTCGCTTGCAAGAAACTTTGTCAATGGGATGATAGTCTCTTTGACACTTGCCATTTCAAGTGCCTGCAAGTATTGTAAGCGATTTTTTACTTGAACGACAGTCCAAGGGTACCCTCCGGATGCAAGGGCTGCATTCATTAAAAAACGTCCAATTCGTCCATTACCGTCTATATACGGATGGATAAATACAAAGATAAAATGGCCTAATACAGCCTTAACAGCTGGATGATTTTCTTCTTTTAAGCATAAGAAAAATGCCTCCATCGCATCTAGCAATGCCTCTCTTGGCAAAGGAACATGGCGGGAATTGCGAATAAACACAGCAGCCTTACGATAGCCAAAGAGATCTTCTTCACCGATAATCCCTGCACGCACAGAAGGGTGGAATAATGCCCGGTACCACTTTCTTAAGTCTTCTTCGATTGTCTCTCCGACTTCTATTCCTTGTAATATTTTAGAAATCGATTTTTTTACTTCTAAATGAGCTTCAAAATAGCCCCTTGCAGCCAATGCATTGCGCTCCTTGCGATCGCTATCACTTAAATCTGGATCCCATTTTTTATCTTTTACCTTGGCAATTAATTTAGCATCTACTTGATAGCCTTCGATGGAGAGCGAATTATAAGCATCAAAGGCGTAGATCTCCTCCATTTGTTCCAAATACTCTTCTGTATGCCTCGGCAAACCTACAGGCTCTGGGAAGTTCAAAATCACATCTTCCCGATATCGATTCCACATGGCAATGATTCGAGAGGCATAAGGCGAGGTGTTTTTTTTTAAATGGACAAAGGGGGATTCGTTTTGAAAGGGATTTTCCGGTTTTACATGGATGTTAACTGCATTCAGGTCATTTTCCAGCATTTTGGCTGTTTTTTCGTCGCCAAAAAAATAATAGGCTCCAATAATGCGAGCTGCAGCTCTCTTCATTTTATGCTGCACGATCACCTCGGCCAGATCAGAGGGCTGTCGAATCATTTTCAAAGCGATTTCAATCTCTTGTGGCTTTTCTTTAAAATAGGAAGGGGGAATTTTGCATAAGGCGTGAGGCAGTGTCATCAATTGAATGCCCCGATTTTTTATGCGCTCTTTAGGTAGATGATCGCGATCTGCATAGACGAATATTGATGTGTTAAACAACAATTCTTGTAATTTTCCACCCCCTTGCTTAGTAATGACCACAACTTTTTCGGGAATGATCGTCGATCCCACATGCAATTCAAGTGAATTTTGAGAGGAAAGACAGTACTCCTCTCCATAATGATGTTCTAAGTAGACTCTTAAAAAATCCCAGAAATTGGAATACCATATGGAAGAATCCCCAGGCCCAATGCCCGGTTTCACCAACATGTACCAACCTTTGATGATTTCTATGAGCCATTTTGAATGGACCAGTAGCTCCCGGTCAGTCCGTGGAATATCCGAAGAAAGCAAAATACCAGCCCCGTATTTTTTTGCTAACTCATAAGTGCGTGAAAGAGCCGCGGCGATATCTTCTGCGTACGTCATCGTTTACTCGATTTTTATGCAATTATCTACTCGACTTTTATGTTACTACTTACTCGACTTTTATGCAATCGCCCGATGGAGCTACTAATTAATTGTACCGGGCCCTACCCCCTCCCCCCCGCAAGAATCAAGAAGGAGACATTTCTCAGCAGCTCCCGCTAAAAGTTATTTCGCAGACAATAAGCGTCTTGTTTAACTATTTTTTCGTACAAGCACTTTTTTCACCACTCATTCAATAAATCACCCCTCCATCTTTGCTGATTTGCTGATCCGATTTACCTAATATCTGCTGAAAATACAGCTAAAAACACATATGGTTTCATT
>JABDAE010000036.1 GCA_013289325.1 Chlamydiota bacterium | reverse complement strand
CAAGAATCTTGTCATTTTCTAAACCAGCTAGCCATGTCATTTTTTTTACCTCATATGCTAAAGACAGGGGATCTGGTTTTTCAAACAAACCAAAAATCCGTGAACATATACACACTTTTAATCATCCCTACCATTTCTTTATTTGAAAAAAAAATAAAAATACACTACATATAAGAAAGCGTTTTTTCGGGATAATAGGTTATATTATGAAAATTATCATTAGCGGCGCCTCGGGTTTTATAGGCCATGAGCTTAGCTCATTTTTAGAAAAATGCGGTCATCAGATTGTGCGCCTGGTAAGGGATCCCGCATTAATTTCTGATAAGGCTTTTTTCTTTGATCCATCAATAGGTGAAATTGATACAGCAGCTTTTGAGGGTGTCGATGCTGTGATCAATCTTTTAGGTGAAAATATTGCATCTAGTAGATGGAACGAGAAGAAAAAAAAGCAGATTCTACAAAGCCGCATTCAATCGACTGATGCAATAGCCAAGGCTATTGTTAAACTGAAAACACCTCCTGGTATCTACATTGGAGCTTCTGCCGTTGGCCTTTATGGAGAAAGAGGCGATACTTTTTGCTCTGAAGAAATGCCTTCTGGAGATGGATTTCTTGCAAGCGTTTGCAAAGGGTGGGAAAAAGCAGCGGATCCTCTTATTAAAGCCGGCGTAAGAGTGACTTTTCTTCGAATTGGAGTAGTTCTCTCACCAAAAGGGGGAGCTTTAAATAAGATGTTGCCAGCCTTTAGATTGGGTCTTGGGGGCCCATTAGGAAATGGCAATCAGTATATGAGCTGGATTGCACTCGATGATCTTATTGCAATTATTTTATTCACTCTCATAACACCTGCCATTCATGGGCCATTAAATGCTGTCTCTCCCCATCCAGTGACCAATAAAGAGTTTACAAAAGTTTTAGGTAAAGTGCTAGGGCGATGCACTGTTTTAAAGTTATCTGCATTTTTGTTAAAACTTCTCTTTGGCAAAGAGATGGCAGAGGAACTGTTTTTAACGAGCACCCGCGCTATTCCTACAAAATTGACGGACGAGGGATACTCTTTCCTTTATCCGGATTTACAAAAAGCCCTTTCATCGATGTTGCTTAAATAAGATCTTCTGGTACAAAACCCAAGTCTTGCATTATAGTTAGATGATTATTAAGAATTAGGTGATATATGGTGACGCCAATGACAAAAAATCCCGCAAGTGCTAAGGATGCATCCAAAATGGAAAAACTCGTCTCTCTTTGTAAAAGAAGAGGGTTTATCTTCCAATCTTCTGAAATTTATGGCGGGATCAATGGCTTTTGGGACTATGGCCCTTTAGGTGTTGAACTTAAACGCAACATTAAAGATGCCTGGTGGCACGATATGGTGAGAGCCCCGATGGTAGGTCCTGATGGAAAACTCGTTGAAATGGTCGGTCTTGATTGCTCTATTGTGATGAATCCTAAGGCATGGGTCGCATCAGGGCACGTCGGCGGCTTTAGCGATCCGATGGTCGATTGCAAAGAGACCAAAAATCGCTATAGAGCCGATCACTTGCTTTGTGGGCATGTGGCTGTTGCCAAACAAGGGACTGTAAAGCCCCTTGCGACCCTTGCAGTATTAGATGGGGATGAGGCCTTGGCTGTGTGGAAGAAGAAAGCCGAAAAACTGGTTAAAAAAATGGGAGGAGGGGAGCTTGTGATTGATGGTGACCTTTTCCCATATAGCGATTTAGATCAGGCACTTCAAAAGACGGTCATTGGCCCCGATACCGATAAAGAAGGGACATTGACAGAGCCGCGCCAGTTTAATTTAATGTTTAAGACCTATGTAGGAGCGCTTGAAGACCCTTCTGCCATTGCCTACTTAAGACCTGAAACCGCGCAAGGGATTTTTGCTAACTTTCGCAATGTGATCGATACAAGTCGCGTAAAAGTGCCATTTGGTATTGCACAAATTGGAAAAGCCTTTCGCAATGAGGTGACACCGCGAAATTATATCTTTAGATCCAGAGAATTTGAACAGATGGAAATAGAGTTTTTTGTGCCTCCGCAAGATGCTGCCATGTGGTACGCCTTTTGGAAAAACGCGCGCTATAACTGGTGGAAGTCAATTGGCGTATCAGATGCGAATTTGCAAATGCGCGAGCAAAGGCAAGATGAGCTTGCCCACTATGCCAAAGAAGGCGCTGGCAGCAGCGACATTGAATACCGATTTCCATTTACAGATCCAGGGTATGGGGAGCTTGAGGGGATTGCCCATCGAACCGATTACGACTTAAGGCAGCATGCAGAGCACTCAGGCCAAGGGGATCGGTTTAAATATTTTAACCAAGAGACGCAAGAAAAGTTTTTCCCTCATATCATAGAGCCATCAGCCGGGGCTGATCGAGGCGTTTTAGCTCTACTTTGCGATGCCTACACCGACGATCCAAATCGCCCAAGCGGCGTTGTGATGAAATTTCATCCGAGAATGGCGCCGATTAAAGCGGGCATTTTTCCTTTAGTAGATAAAGATGGAATGCCAGAAATTGCAGAAAAACTTTATCGAGAATTAAAGAAAAAGTGGAATGTGCAATTTGATGCTAAGCAAACAGTTGGAAAGCGCTATGCGCGTATGGATGAGGCGGGGACCCCATTTTGCTTTACAATCGATACCCAAACGCTTACAGATCAGACAGTCACTGTCCGTATGCGAGATACGCTTAAGCAAGAGAGGCTCTTTATTTCACAAGTCGCAAGCTTTCTTGACGAACAATTAGCTTAAGGGTGCACATTTGAGCTGGTTTTATCTAATATTTGCAGGTCTATTTGAAATAGGGTTTACGACTTTTTTAAAGTTATCGGCCGGATTTACAAAAGTTGTCCCAACGCTTATTTTTGTAGTTTTTTCCGTATTGAGTTTTACCTCTTTATCTAAGGCAATCGACACGATCCCTCTTGGAACAGCTTATGCTGTTTGGACAGGGATTGGGGCTGCTGGGACTGTACTGATGGGAATCTTGCTCTTTGGAGAGCTACAAACTTTTTGGAAGCTCTTTTTCGTCTGCAACATCATCGCCTCTATTGCCGGTCTTAAATTCTTGTCGTAAAATCGCGCGATTACTAGGGTGCGTCCCTATACTATTCTTCAGTCGGATTTCTGGTTCTTTTGAGCCGCTTTTCGAGTTCAAATGACAAGGGTTATATTAACCTAAAAACGGCAGTTGGAGACGCTAACTTGACATGAATCTCTTGAACCAGAATCATTTGCAGTGGGGCGGTCCTTCACCACTTGGGAATGTCCCGCCCCACTGCAAAGTGATTCTAATTCAAGATCTTCATGCCAATTTAGCATCTCGAACTGCCGTTTCTAGGATAATCCTAAATCCGGCAGTTGGAGACGGCAACTTAACGCAATCTCTTGAACCAGAATCATTTGCAATGGGGTGGTCCTTCACCATTTGGGAATGTCCCACCCCATTGCAAAGTGATTCTAATTCAAGATCTTGCATTAATTTGCCATCTCGAACTGCCGGATCTAGGATAATCCAGAAAGCCGACGAAGCAATAGTATAGGGACACACCCTAAAGTGTTTCGAAAGAAGTCTAGTAAAGGAACCCCAGTAAATAAAGAGGGATTTTCGAGCTTTCTCCTAAAAGGATTTCATCAGCGAGAACATATCCATTTTTTTCACCTTTCATTTGAGACTTTGTTTTATTTTTGCCTCCTACCTCGAAGAAATGTTCCCCGACTTTAAAGTCACCTTGTGTTGTATAGTAGACAGGATAATGACCGTTTTGAAGATGGCAAATGACAAAGGTTTCCCTCACTTTTCCTATCTGACTGCTTTCGGTCATGGGCGCATAGTCGGCATATAAAAGATTGGTGTTTTCTGGATACATTTTAATTGGATTTTTTAAGGCTGCATTTCCTGTTTGATCAGAAAATAGAAAGCGGATCAATCCCGATTCATAAAGCCAATGTAAATAAGAAGAAATACTCTCAAAATCTTTGGATAGGCGAGAGGCTAGCTTGGAAGCGTTTAATTCCCCTGGATTAGAACTTAAGACAAATTTAAATAGTCGTTCAATGAGTCCAAGAGTTGGGGTTTTTAAGGCATGCAAGGTTCCAATGTCCTCATAAATGGTTTTTTGCGAGATATTTTGAATGGCTTGAAATTTCTCTGCATCTTCTTTAAAGGCATAAAAGAATGGATAATACCCCACGCGTAAGTAGGTGTTAAAATGCTTTAAAATTTGTGGGATTTTAAGGTTTTGCGCAATTGTCATTGAACCTTCTAAAATCTCTTCCAATTTGTAAACAGGAATGGTTAAGTTCAAATGGGATTCTAAGTACTCTCTAAAGGAAAAGCCATGTAATTCATAGAGGGTGACCCTTCTTGAAAGATCGTATTTACTTTTAATCAGATCAATTGTGGAACTTCCGGAGAAGAGAATCTTAAAATCAAAATAGGTATCGTAAATATTTTTCAGTTCTTGATTCCAACCCAGATATTTATGAATTTCATCAATGCAAAGAAGTCGAATATCGGTTTTTTTGTAGAGCTGATCGACTAAATCGATCAACTTGTTTTCAAGAAAATAGAGATTATCCGCAGAAACATAGAGGGATTTTTCTTTATTTTTAAGAACAGTAGACAAAAGAAAAGTTGTTTTTCCAACGCCCCTTGAGCCAATAACCCCGTTAATGCGGTTATTGAGGGTGATCCTTTCAAAAAGATCCCTTGAGTAGAAAGGCAATTTTTCAAATTGCTCTAAGATGATCCGTTGGATTTCAAAAAGATGATGCATAATCTTTATCGCCTGTAAGAGGTAGTCTGTCAGTTTCTAACCTAATGATATCATGAGGCTCATTAGGTTGCAACCGAATAAATGATATTGATTCGTTGGGTTGCAACCTAACGGAGATCTAATTTATCGATTGATGAATAGGCGAGCTTCTCTTTAGGGTTTTGGGCATTCGATTCTGAATTTGATAGCTCACTCATTGGATGAGTGGTAAGAGGGTTGCGATCGTCTTTCATAACATTCTTGTATCGTAGTGATTGTAAGTTAGTTATGTAAGTTAATTATCGTTGACAATTTATTGTTATACTGTTTTAATAAATAAAAGAATATTAACTAACTGTATGTAATTATTATGTCACTATTACCTAGCAGTAGCAATGATTTACCACATGAAGCATACAACTTATCGATACAACCACGTGAAGAAAAAGGGGCTCAAGATGTCCAAAATCCTGAGATTCAGAACGATCAAGAAGTAGGCCCTTCAGGGTCAACTCCCTTTCCATCTGCAGATGCGGAAAGGGCACAAGCAATGAGAAGGGAACAAGTCGAAAAAGAATTACAAGATGTTGGGGGCGCCTCATCATCAAATGCAGTTGCTCAACTACAACCAATTTTGCCAAGTATTCAAAAGCAAATTGATATCATTAATGCCGTGATGCAATCAGGAATTTTAACCCCTTTACGCGCTCAAGAGCTTCAAATTGCCACGATTCAATCTGCAGATAGAGAGCGATATGTATCCGATCGTTTATGTTTAAACTATTTACATAGCCTAAATGGTCGAAATGTTTCTATCACCCATCCCGCTAAAGGAGGACTACCTGTTGTACTCGAACGAGAAAACGATCCATTTTGGCAAGAAAATATTAAGGATGAAAAACTTCTCAAAGAATTATCAGAACGGGCGCACAATTCGATGCTTTTTGTGTTAAAACACGATTTGGCTACCCCATATGATGCCCAACTTAAGCTGATAGATGCGCAAGGAAACCCTGCTAGAAATCAACGAGTTCCTCTATCAACAAATAACGACGGGTGTATGGAAACGCGAGCAAATGGCACGATCACTCCTGAGAATATTGACTTAATTATTTTACCTGAAAGAATGGAGCCATTTGCTAGGATGCTAAATGTGGGTACATGCCCAATCAGATTTGTTCCTTCTATTGCACTGGGGAAAGAAGCGGGGATACCTTATAATGTTGGAAATCTTTGTAAAGGGTACGTCTCTATCACAGTCCCTAACTATCAATTAGCTTTACGGGAAATAAAGGGATGTATCTTGACCCATATGTTGCGAGGCCCAACAGATGCAGATTTTAAGCGGTGATAGGTTTTGGATGCCGTATGGAGGTAAGTTCAGGCCAAAAATTGGGAGATAGGCATGTAAATTTCTCTCGCATAATTAAAGCAATTGTTTGTTCCGCATCTCCACTGAAAACTGCGCTATGAACCCACATGAGATCCTTAAACGCATCCTTTTTATTTTCCCAATCTTGTACATTATTAAATGCCCAATTCGCTAGGTCTGTTTCCACTTCGTCACAGGCCTTTTCTATAATTTCAGCTCGATAGATTGCATAAACTTTATGTGCTAAATCTATTAAGTTATCGATGGAATAAGAAGGGGGTAATAATTCTGATTCAACATTCACTTTCTCTAAAAAATATTGCGTTAATTCTTTGCCACATTGTGGTTCTTTATTAAAGAAATCATCTGCTTTTTGCATAAATTTAGGGCAATTAAGCATTTCGATCATCTCTGAAGAATTGCTGATATTATTTCCATTCACTTTCATAAAACCCCCTTTGGTAATAAGCTTATTATAAATAGAAATATCAATATAAGCAACAGAATGTGAGGGAGTCAGCCGTGGGCTGTCAAAAAGTTTGGGTTCTTCCGTAAATTTGTAGTGTCCAAATCTATTCCATTTTAGATATACTCGTTCCTGTTGAAACCTGTAATCACGTCTTGATGTGAAAATGAAAACCTGTTATGATGTAATTATCCTAGAAACGGCAGTTGGAGACGCTAACTTGACACAATCTCTTGAACCAGAATCATTTGCAATGGGGTGGTCCTTCACCATTTGGGAATGTCCCACCCCATTGCAAAGTGATTCTAATTCAAGATCTTGCGCCAATTTAGCATCTCGAACTGCCGTTTCTAGGATTATAGCAAAGGAGGTTTTATGGATAAGCATCAATACAGAAAAGTCACCTTTGATTTCCCTGCTGAGGAGTACGTTTATCTGAAAATGACGTGTGCAAAGCAAGGTGTTTCAATGAAAGACTTTTTGACTCGTTCTATCATTAAAAGTATTGAAGAATATGAAAATGAATTGGATTTGATCTCTTTAAGAAGAGCTAAAGAAGAAAAAGAACCAAATATTCCTTGGGAAGCTGCCGAAAAAAGGCTTGGCTGGGATAAATTGTAATGAAATACAAACTTGAGGTTAAGCCATCGGTCCTAAAAACACTGGAAAAGATAGACCCTATTTATAGGCAAAAGATTAGAGACAAAATTAGACTCTTATCAAGCGAACCTCGTCATTATGGGAGCATCAAATTGTCAGGCGAAGAAAACGCCTATAGGACTCGTGTAGGAAAATATAGAATTATTTATGAAATCTATGATTTAAAAGTTTTAGTCTGTGTGGTCAATGTCGATCATAGAAAGGATGTGTATAGAGGATAGCTTCTACCCTTCAACGAGGTCAGGATGTCTGAATATACTCTTGAAAGATTTTCTTAAAGCTAAGGCGGGCCTTAGCAAGTTCCTTGGGGTGTCTAAGATTATTTAATAAGGAATAGGTATTGGCTTGCATGGCCCCGATAACATGATCTTTGGACTTTAATACACTCTCAAGAAAGCTCACATCGGGAAGCACTAAGGAAATTGTCCCTTGATGTAAAATGGCATGTCGCGTTTTTCGCTGCGCGCCACCTCCCACTTTTTTTCCACCAATCATCACGTCGTATTTAGTGGGCTTGCCCATGCAAAATAGGGAGGCGCTTTCATGCAAAGCTATGGGATCTTCTGGTAAAAGAGAGATATTTACTTTTTTTCCTAAAAAGCGGCTGATGACCTCAATGACAATGGCATTGACAAAGGCATAGTTTTGCAAAATATTATCTGAATAACCAATGTGTAAAGAGGGGATGATCATCGAAAATGCAAAATCAGAGACATGGAAGATAATGCCGCCTCCTGTGGGCCGTTTAGCAAGATGCAATCTCTTTGCCTTTACCCCTTCGGGATTAAGATATGTAAAGGGATCGATGAATATACCGTACGTAGCGCTTGGGGCTATCCATTCATAAAGATGCAAAATGGCGGTATTATCTTGCCTATTTTTTTGCTCTTCTAAAAGCTTGGCATCGATTGCCATATTCTCTTCGGGCATTGCTGCTTGAGTATCAATGATATTCCAAGATCCCTTACGCATATATCACAGGATTAAATGCATCTAAGAGCTTATCTCCAAAGTTGTAACCAAGCTTTTTAAACGAGAGGAACTGCCAGTCATTTTCTTGAAAGACATAGACAGCTTTTGATTGGGTGTAAACGATTAAGAGATAGATCCCATCCAATTCTTCAGGGCCTTTTATGACGAAATCTAGTGAAAAGACAACGCCATTGCCAACTGTTGTTGAAAATAGGGGAAAGTCTGCCATCTCTTTTTCCTTTGATGGGGCTTGAAGGCAAAGCATGACGCCACAAAGAATGCCTTGAAGAGAGCTAACCTCTTGAAGAGTTGCAGATTGTAAATGGGCGTTTGATGAGATAAGCTCATCGTAACCTATGCGAAGAGGTCTTTTCTCGATGAGCGAAGAGACAACTTCTGCAAGGGGACGACTAAGCGTTGTCTTTTTAATAAGGGCGCTTTCTCGCCATAGATCTCGAGAGGATGAATAAGATTCTATTGAGGCTCTCTTTTTGAGTACAGCCTTAGCTTCCTTTAAAAGAGATTCTGCTGATGATACACTCAGAAGCTCTTCTAGCTCTAAGCAGCCTTGGGATTGGTAAAAGTGCCTTAACTTTCCATCGACAGCAAAATGCATAAATCCTCATATAAATATTAGACATAAGTATATAGAGAACTCTCTCTTTCTTCAATAGCTTTTTAAGCGCAAATGGCGTACAGTTATTTTCCAGAATTGATTACAGGAGCTTACTTGTGGCCGCATACACCTCTTCATTCAAAGGAATTTGTGCACTTGATCAGACAACGCACCTTCCTGCTGCATTATTTAAAAACAAACAAGACGTCGCTATTACTTTGATTGTGCATGATACAAAAACCAATTTTAAAATGCTAAGAGATGGTCGCCCCCAAGCGATGCAAACTTGTGAATTTGGCTTAGGGTCCCTTTCAGAATGGGGGCTGGCATGGGGTACTGAGGAAGCTAGACCCTTAAATAGAGCTGTAGAGGCTTTAAACAAGCGGGGAATTAAAGTCTGGATGATGGTGACGGAGGAGGTTCTTGCCAAAGATGAGGCCGAGCAAGAGAGAAGCTTTTTGGTGAAATTTCAAAAAGCTTTAATGAAGAGCCCCTTGAATCATTTATCCATGAAGTCTGCAGAAGGGCAGCCATTTCCAACTCCTTATATCCCGGGTGGATTTGATTCTAAAAAGCTAAGCACCTACTATGGAGTGGGCTATACCTCTTATTGGAATTTGCCTGCATCCCATTTTGCCAATATCTCAGGCGAATTTCCAAGGAATCCACGGATCCTCATGATGGATGGTGGAATAGGGGGTTCTATTAACTGCGTTTTGGGATATAAGTTTTTGTCGCGCTTGGCAATGAATGGAACGGAGGCTGCTTCGCAAATTCCTCCTTATGTCATCATCGAGTCGGTATACCGAAAGGAGCTTGCGCAGTTTTTAAAAATGCGTTTTCCAAAAGATGAGCGATTAGTATTAAAACATGCTGCAAGCTCACGTGGTGAAGGTGTAGTAGTTATGAATGCCATAGACGAAAAGACGTTGGATACTCAACTTCAATTATTTCTTTCGGAAGGCTCAGGCTTCAAAAAAGTTTCACCCTTAAGTATTTGTTTGGTAGAAAAATTTATTTCAGTTAAAGAAAAAACGAGTAGGGGTGTTGAAGGTGAGTGTATGACGCGGATGGTCTACATGGCAATTCGCGACCAAGGGCAATTTGAATTGCGTGTCATCGACGGAGTCAAGGCAATTGAGGATTCAACTGCACATGAGAATGCATCTACTCACGGGTTAGTCAAATTGTCAAAATGGAATGCTGAAGTCTCATTATTAAATGATGATGAGCTACAATTAGTGCAACACCATGTGGCAAAAGAGATTTCAGCCATTGCCAAACGCGCTATGCAGTATGACCTACAAGCTGCACTAAAGTACTTTTTAAAACACAATGAGCATATTTTAAATCTCGTTGGCGTTGAACTATTCACTCCCTCATTTGTTTGTAGTTACCGGGAAAGAGTTGGTCAATACAAGCATCAATTAAGACTTTCAGATGAGCATTGCGATCTCCTTTCTTCCCTTTTGCAAAGAAATGAGAGTCCTCTATTGATGGATCGTATCTTTGACAATTGCATTAAAGATATTGCAAATGGATTGCGGGGGATTCCATACGCTCACAAATTCCCGGACCTTGTGGAAACATTCTGGAAGATAAGCCGCGTAAGGGGGAGACAAGGTGATTATGAAGGGGAATTACAAAAACTATACCAGGAGCTCGTAAGTAAGGTGGTTAAGGCATTCCCCTTGGAGATGGGCAAGGAATTTTCCTTGGCGGTGGCCATGGAATTTTCCATGGAGAAGTTAATTTCTCTTCTTCGAAAAAATGTCCAGTAAGCGATAGAGGCTGTGCCATAAGGTTTTGTCCTCTCGAGCTACCCGTGTTTAGGGTTATTAGACTTCTTTCGAAACTCCATTTTTTCTTCAAAAGGAGTTGAATCACACTATTTAAATCATCAATGATATCTTGCCTGTGTTGATAACGCTTTATGTCCTTTTTGAAACGCGTTGAATATTCAGGTTTAAGCACTTGGAGCTACTCCCATCTGCTCCCAAAAGTCATCGAGTGATTCACATCGAATCCCACGCCCTTCATCGATCTCGCGCATTGCTTCTAGTGTATCTTTATTGGGAGTCTTAGGAAAATAAGGCCTCAAACTAGTCACCAAAAATTCATTTAAGGTTAGATGCGCTTTGGCAGCGAGCATTTTGATGTATGCTCTTTCATCGGCTGTGCATTCAAAGGTTACTTTTACTTTGTCCTGATGGGACTGAGAATGAGCACTCATGGAAATCTCCTTTTTGGGTATACCCTTATTTTACCAATTCCTGGGTTTATTGTAAATCCAGAATGCTGTAAAGCTAGAGAGTTAAAAATTTAATTTTTCTTATGTGGCTGCCAAAGAGTCTCTAAAGAGCCTAATAGATGGTTTACATAGCGAGACAAAATGAATAAATAATCAGAAAGTCTATTGAGGTAGATCATCACGCTTTTAGCCACATCGCCATTGATGTAAAGAGGTGTTACGCGCCGCTCTGCCCTTCTTGCAATGCTCCTTGCTAGATGAATGAAGGCGCCGCAAGATTGTCCGCTAGGTAGGATAAAAGATCGCAAAGGGGTAAGTGTATCATTCATCGCATCGATCCATTGCTCAAGTTTTGCAGTTTCTTCCAGATCAAAGCTCGTCTTTTCAAGTTTATGTGTGTTTTCACTACTTCTTGGGGTGGCAATAGCAGCCCCAATATCAAATAAACCATGTTGAATGGCGATAAGCTGCTCTTTTACCGTTGCAAAACGATTATCACTTGGAAGAAATGAAAGGGCAACACCTATTGCCGAATTGCATTCATCAACAGATCCAAGAGCTTCGACGAAGGCGTCGTTTTTGACAATTCTTTGTCCGGTAAATAGGGATGTTTTGCCCTCATCGCCGGTTTTTGTATAAATTTTTAACATGAGATTTCTTTTTCCTCCTATTCAGGGCAATGTTGTATGAGCTCTTGCCTTAATTCTTTTAAAGCTTTTGGAAAGTGATTTTGCTCTTTAGTGATCTTTTCTGCAAGTTGCAGATGCTCCCATGCTTTGTTATAGTCAAGGCGCTCTTGATAAAGTGCTGCTAGATAATACTCTACGGTTGGATTGGTTTGGTCGATGGCGTGGTAGTCATTAAGAATGTACAAGGCTTCCTTATTTCTTTGCAATTGAAGCCACGTGGCAGCTAAGCTAAAAAGACCTTCTCTATAGCGTGGGTACTTTTGTAAAGATTTTTCAAGAGCCACTTTCTTTTGCAGTAAAGATTCCCTTGTTTCATCGACATGGAGAAAATAATTTTTAATTCCAACGCTATCGATATCGCCATTTAAATAGTCTTCTGCCATTGTATCTTTGCTTACTGCATGAGGCGACTTTTTGTGGACGATCTCTTCAAGCAGTTTTTTTCCTTCAATTTCATCGTCATTAAGCACCAAAGCAAATCCGAGCAGTGTGCTCATAAGGGGGTCGTTACCTAGGTAGGGCTTAGCCCTTTGATAGGAAGTAATCACTTTATCATATTGCTCTAATTTCCAATAGACAGAGGCTTGGTTAAAATGGGCCATTCCAATAGTCTCTTTGACATTGCACTGGGGTAGACTTTTTAAGTCTATTCCTAAATATTTATCGTCATCAAAATGGACGCCGCGCGCTGTTGTTTCGATGTTAATATGTTTGTCTTTATCAGCATATCGGACGAAAATATGTCCCGGAGGGATGATGACCTCAAGATTTAAGGCAAGGCGCTCCGCTAAGCAAAGGTAAAGAATGGAAACGCCAAGGCAAACGCCTCTCCTTGAATCGATTACGGAGGGTAAGAAGGTGTATAGATCGATCTCTTTGGAATATGAGGAATGGGGTGGAAAGCGAAAACCCATTTCAACGAAGATAAAATGATTAATGGCGGCAATTTTTTTTTCTGCTGAGTCTTTTAAAGACACTTGCGTCAATATTTGAAGGGCCATCAAATCCAAAATTGCCTCGTAGTGCTTAATCTTAGATAAAGCTGTTTTCTCTCCTTGAAGTTGGGAAAGAAGTAGTCCTCTTGCTAGGTCAATTTCGGATGGGGGAAGGTTAAGCATTTCTTTTTCTGAGACCACATAGTGACCTTTACGCTCTCTATTGGGTAATTCTTTGGCAAGGGAGGAGATTAAAAGAAGATCTTCTTCACTTAAATTGGGACCATCGCCTTGTCTTCCTTCGACAATTAGTCCTATCAAGGAGTTTATTGAAAGCAAGAAACGATTGTTTTCAAGCAACGGTAAGAGTGTTTCTTGAGAGGGCAAAGGCTCACAAGATGTTTTCATGAGCAATTTATAAGCGTCGCAAAGGGCAATTTTCCCCTGGGGATATTGCTTATATAGCTCATAAAAGGCAAGGTGCTCCGGGATCGAAGTAGGGTTTAAACCATTATAAAGCGATTTAATTTTTAAATGGGAGGGTCCTTGCCCCTCTCTCTTCTCATCACTTTGCACATGGCTTACACTTAATATAAGGGCAAGCAAAGAGAACTTATAGAACACTCTTTACCATATATAAGGTTCTAGTGTATCTGAAAATTCTGTTTTTTTACTTGGCCACGCGGTATCATCTTCAAGGGCATAGGTGGGATCTGCTAGATCGTATTTTTCGCAAGGGTCTAAGTGATGGTATTTGTACCATTTTGATCCATCGTCTGCAAGGTCGCTATGTGGCTCATCGCTTGAAACATGGGTTGTTGGGCTATACCCTGCGAAAGCTGATGAGGTGATGATAGATAGGGCGAGAGCGTAAGATGAGAGGGTTGAAAATAACAGATTATGACGCATAAAGTCGATCTCCTTAATGGTGACTTGATATCTATACCGGTACAATTTATAATTCTAAGCATTTATGCAGTTATTTAGCAAACACAGTTTAGAAGCTCTTCGCGATAAAGTCGATCTTGTCGATCTGATGTCGGGGTATATCGACTTAAAGAAAAGTGGATCGTCTTACAAGGGGCTTTGCCCTTTTCACGATGAAAAGACACCCTCATTCATTATCCATAAGGGCGACACTCACTACCATTGTTTTGGATGCGGCGCGCATGGTGACGCAGTGCATTTTCTCATGCACCACGCTGCTTTAAGTTTTAAAGACGCAATCGAACATTTAGCCGAGCGCTTTGGAGTCATTTTAGAATACGATCAATCAGTTGAGACAAAGGCAGAATCGCCTAAAAAAGCGTTAAAAGAGGCACTTGAGATCGCTTGTCAATTCTATCAGTTTTGCCTTTTGCATACAGAAGAAGGACATGCTGCTTTGCGCTATCTTTTTAATAGGGGGATTGATCTTGAGTTTATCTTGCGTTTTAGAATAGGTTTTGCGATCAAACAAAACGGCTCTCTTCAAAAAATCTTGCAAGCGAAATATGTCAAGGATGTGCATATACTAGAAGCAGGACTTCTTGTGGAATCCTCTTCAGGAGGAGTGCGGGATTTTTTTTCAGATAGGATCATGTTTCCAATTTGCGATACGATGGGGCACCCGATTGGTTTTTCTGCGCGCAAATTCAAAGAAGAGACATTTGGCGGTAAATACATCAACACCAAAGAAACCCCACTTTTTAAAAAATCGGACGTGTTATTTGGATTGCACCATTCAAGAAAGCGGATTGCAAAGACGCGCCTTGCCATCGTCGTCGAGGGGCAAATAGACGCCCTTCGCTTAATTTCATTAGGATTTGATGTGACTGTAGCAGGTCAGGGGACCGCATTTGGTGAATCGCACGTCAAAGAGCTTTTAAAACTTGGAGTCACCCAAGTCTATTTAGCGTTAGATGGAGATGAGGCGGGAAGGCAAGCCACTTGTAAGGTTGGGGATCTATTTCAATATGAAGGCGTTGAGGTACGCGTCATTCAATTGCCTAAGGGAAGCGATCCCGATCAGTTTTTACAAGATTTTGGCCCTGATGAATTTTTACGTAAAATGGATAGCAGCCTCGATTACCTCACTTTCCTAGTAGACGTTGAAGGGGATAAAGTTGATTTAAAATCACCAGCTGGGAAAAACGCGCTAGTGCAAACAGTCGTTGGGCAGATTCGCAAATGGAAGCATGCTTTAATGGTCCACGAGAGTTTAAGAAAGCTTGCCCATCTCATGCAAGTGCCGGAGGCGATGTTAGGTGTTGGGCAAGAGCATTTGCCAACCAATGTCTTCATCAAAAAATCTGATACGTTAGGGATTCATAAGGTCGATCCCGATCGTATTTTGGAAACAGATTTTTTAAGGTGGCTACTTTTATTTGGCCATGAGCAGGATAATTTTAAAGAGATTGCAAAGGCAAATATTAAGCAAGAAAGTCTGCGTGTGGCAGCGTGTCGCAAGCTTTATCAAGCATATATTGAATGTTATGTGCCCAAAAAGCCGATAGATTATATGGCAATTACCGCTCATTCAGCAGATGTGGAGGTCCAATCGCTTCTTTCTGAAATTTATGAGAAGAAAATCAATACGGAAAAAAAACAGGAAGGATTTACCGAATCTATTCGGATGATCCTCCATCGCAATTGGATGCAGCTAAGAGAAGACATTAGAATGAAGATCCAAAGTTCAATGGGATCAGATCAAGAAATCGATGCGCTTGTTAAGCAATTTTCAGAGCTCAATCGATCATTGCCAAAGGTTCAGCTTTAAACCTAGAAACGGCATACCCACGCTCTTTTTTTTTAATTGCTCTGTTGTTCTACAGAATATCCCGATACAGGTCTTGATATCTTTTGGCCATCTGCTTAGCAGTGTAAGAGGTTCTATAGAGATGATTTGCAAGATGAGAGATCATTTCCAAAGTTTCTTTTGAGGAGGTGAGCACTTTTTCTAAAGTGTTAGCTAGTGCTTCAGCACTTTCTAAAGGGAAAAGATAGCCTGTTTTACCCTCTTCAATGAGTTCTTTAAGTTGTGGGATGTCACTTGCAATGACTGGAATTTTTTGCTGAAAAGCTTCTAAAATGGTAAGGGGCAACCCTTCTTTTAAAGAGGGGAGAACCAGACAGTCAAAGAGGGATAAAAAGAGGATGGGATCTTCTTGGTATCCTAAGAATTTCACATTCTTTTCTAGATTTAACTGAGAGACTTTTTCTTGTAGTGAAGGGATAAGTTCTCCTTCTCCTAAGAAAATGCAAAGAAAAGGGGGAAGATTTGCCTTATGCTTTAAAAGGTGACAAGCATCGATGAGAAGAGATTGATTTTTTCGGATACAGACAGTGCCGATACACCCAATGATTTTATAGCCTAATGCTTTGAAAGAAGAAATCTCATCTACAAGTGGATTTGAGTAAGGCTTTGGGGTAGATTCTTCAATCCCGCAAGGGATTGTGGCCAATTTTTCCTTGAAAACTCCTTTTTCCAGTAGACGGGATTTGTCGCTAAGTGAAACAGTGACAACGCGCTTTAAGGTTTTCATGTTCATGATGGCAATGTCCATCTCTTCAAAAATTTTCTTTTTTATTCCAAATCCATGCATGGTCTGGATGACGGAGATATTGCAACCCAAAATATTTTCACTTGCCATTATCCCGATAAGAGAAGGAATGGCGGCATGGGTGTGGATCAGATCGATGGGGGTTTGAAGATGCAGATTTTTCACTTCAAGAACAGCTTGTATATTTTGCTCAAGATCTCTTTTAAATGTCGAATCCACTTGGATGCAGTGGATGTTTGCCTCTTGAATGGCTTTTAAATATTCTGGGTAGTGGAAATAATCTGGCGCATAGCATGTGTGGCTGATCAGGAGCGACACTTGATGGGAGGCTTTTAGCTGCTCTAATAAGAGATTTAAGAGGATTTTTCCGGAACCTCCCTGCATGTATGTGGTGATATGTAAGATATGCATAGATCACTTTCGGTATAAGCAGTCTGGAGTTTGGATTATCCAAACTCCAGAGAAGCAGTAGACTTCTTTCGAAACTCCATTTGGTCGCTAAAATTGTGCTTTTTGGCATCTTTGCTGCAAAATTTTTAGAGCCAGGTGTATACACATGCTTTCAAAATTTTGCAGCAAATCTGCACAAAAATCCCAAATTTTATCAACCAAAGCGAGTTTCAAAAAAAGTCTAGTATATCAATAACTTATACTTTCTTAGTTTTTTCTTTAGGTGCGCATTCACAAGCAAAGAGATTTGTAGTAGAAGCGCCGTTCAAGAAATTACTTTCTTGTGTAGTGTCTTTACTTTTACGGCGGCAGCCGGCTAAATTGTTTTTACCTTTCTCTTGGCATGGGCAACCGGCTAAATTGTTTTTACCTTTCTCTTGGCATGGGCAACCGGCTAAATTGTTCTTACCTTTCTCTTGGCATGGGCAGCCGGCAAAGCGATTGACTTGTCTTCCACAACGGCAGCTTGGTTTTCCTTTGCATGCAACTACTTCAGGAGCTTGTGGTTCTTTTTGTTTCCCTTTATTCTGGCATCCGCAGTTGCCAAAAAGAGTTTCTTGAAGTTGGACAGGCTGCTCAGACTGAATAGTTTGAAAACCAAATCCAAAGAGCATGGCAAATGCACTTGCAAACAAAACGATATTTTTCATAAATCCCTCTATTGTTAAATTATTTAAGACAAAAAGTTAATCACAGTTAAAGTAAACTGTTTGGATTGCTCGATGTGAGGCAAATGGCCCGTCTCTTCAAACGCAAAACCTTTACTCGATTTTATCTCCTTTAATAATAGGACATGGTCATTTAGACATAATAGATCCTCTGTGCCATAAATTACAAGTGTTGGATGCTTAATGCAATTGATCCAACTTCTGGAATCAAACATTTCAAGGGCTTTTGATTGGCGCTTAAAACTTGGTAAGGATTGAATATCGGGTTCATTAAGAAGCACTTGTGTGACTTGGTATACAGCTTTTGGATTGGCAAGTAAAGCGTTAGAATATACCCAAGGGAGTGTACAGCTGATTTGCATCTCGCGAGGTAGCCCTTGTTCCATCAAAGACTCAACAAAGCGCTGCAGATACATCGATCTGGTGCAAAAATGGGCTGTCGTAGACGAGAGAATAAGGCGACTCAGTTTATTGGGGTATTTATAGGCAACATGTTGCGCAATAGCTCCCCCCATAGAATGGCCCAATAGATGAGGCTTATCCAATTTTAAGGCATCGATTAAATCTGCAACGTCATCTGCCATATCCTCTATGGTATATTGAATATCTGGACAAGAGCTCTTCCCTGCGTCGCGATTGTCGAATGTCACGACTTTGAAGTGGCAAGCGAGCTCTCTTAAAATTAACGACCAGGCAGATTGATTACAATTGAAGCCCGCAATTAACACGAGAGGATACCCAACTCCATGTATTTCGTAGTAAAGAGTCTGTCCATTGACTTCAATAAAACTCGTTGATCCCATATTAAAAAATATACCCAATATCCATGGTTGCATTCCATGTTTTCCAGCTAATATCATGAATTTTTGCGCGGTGTTTAGGGTACTTAAGAGAGCCTCCTGATGCTTTAAATTCTTTAAAGTTGTAGTTTAAGCCAAGAATCCAGAAAGGGGAAAACTCATAGGATGTGTAGGCAAAAAACTCGTGGCCATTTCCCCAGTTTGATGTTTGTTTGCCTACAAATACATGCTCGCCTCGATTGGAACCAAGGGATGAAAAATTCTCCCGCACGGTATTTTGAAAACGGGCATAATGGTAGGCATACGCAAGCCCCATTTTCCAATCGCAATCGATTTGATAAAAGGTTGTAAAGCCGGCCAAGGGGCCGCTCCAGTGTCCGTTATAGGTGTTGTGCGTTTTAATGACGTCAATGTCGCTTTTCTCACTCTCGTCTTCTGCCACATGTTGATGAGCCTCTCTATAATGATTGCTAGAAAGCTTTTGATGGTGATATGAATAGCCTGCAAGCGGCGTAAACCCGAATTTATAGCAGCACATGTTGAATTGATATCCAAGAGCTCCTGATAAGTCGTAAAGCCTTCCTTTGGGACTTGCATGCACTGTATAACTTAAGGAATCATCTGAAATGTGGGTAGCTCTAATTGTTTGGGTGCCATTGTCATCAAACCATCCGTAGTCAAAGTTTGCTTGCATATATAGACTCTCGCAAATGAGAAGTTCTGCCTTTGCATCTACAATCCCGGTGTGCAAATGGTCCCATTTTTCTAAAGTTTTAAATTCCGGTAATCCAATGGAGTTAGCGCTCCATTTAATCTTATCCTGTCTATACCCACCTCCAATGCTAAAATTTAGGGCCGTGTCAAAGCCAAAAATGCTGCAATTGCCATCTTCGGCGCTAACTTGAGCTGGGCAAAATGTGAGCATTGTTCCAAATAGCGAGCCTATAAGAGAGAGATAAAGCCGTTTCATGGGTATAACCTTACATGGAGTGTTTGGGAATTTTTATTAGAATATAGCGGGTAGCACAAATTTGTCGCAATTTCAAAATCTAAAATAGACTGGAATAAGACTATTTACGTTTTTGGCAAAGGAAATTTATCATTTGGATCTGCTGGCTTAATGGGTGGTGGGTCATATGGTTTCCCAGCTTTATTGTTAGGAGCAAAAACTGTAGTATCATGTTGAGATAGGGGTTTGGTATTGCAGCTCATTTTCCAGTAATCCATCACATTCATCACTTCTTCCACAACATCTGGGCTTGGGACTCCATTGGCAACTGTAACAAAACGTGTCACAGTGATCGTTACCTTCTTTGTCTTATCTCTCACGGGTTTTGTATGAGTGAGCCGATATCCAGTGAAAGGAGGCACCTCTTTTCCGCGGCTTACACGAGCTGCATTGGAAGTGCCTATACGCGCAGTGTTGTTTGGAGGGGCACATCCAGCCAAACGACCAATAGCCGGTGCAGGTCCTGAAGCCACGCATTTTGTGGCATGGTCTAACAGATCATCACGAGGACCGCTAACAGGTCTACCGCAGCGAGAACAAGGGCAATCTTTGGCTTGGTTTTTATCCCAAAGCCCTTCGAAAAAGGTGCGCCCATTTGGTACGTAGAATATACCGCGCCCTTTGAAAGATCCTTCTCGGCATTCACCCTCGTATAAAGAGCCATCGGGCCACTTCATGATGCCCCAGCCGTGTGGCAACTTGCTCTCATTCAGGTGACCGTCGTATGTCCGGCTGCAGCCAATGCCTCTCGTCCCGGTCGTGACGAATACCCCATTCACATTAAAAACTTTTATTGGCTCTCCGCCTATCTGGGAAATGTCTGGACTGCAATGGGCTGCATGCTTAGTGAGCTTCCACATGCGTCCAAAAACGACATCTTGGCATTTAGAGCACACGCCATCTTTACACTCGTTCTCCTCAAAGCGCCCCTTGATCTTCACTTGTCTTCCACCAGCAGCTGTGAAGGTTCCTACTCCATGGAATGCGCCTTTGCGAAATCCTCCCTCATAAGTAGATCCATCGTCAAACTCCATCTTACCGGTACCATGCGGTTTGTTGTCCTCTCCCGTTTCACCAGTATAGGACATCAGCGGTTCGTTAGACCCTCCCCCTGTTTGACCAATATAGGGGTAGATTTTTGGCTTTTGCATCACAGGAATATAGGGGTAGATTTTTGGCTTTTGTATCAAAGGAATTTGAACAAAAGCTTGAACGTCAAACCGTTGTCCCATTTCTTTGGTACCAAAACATCGCAGCGTAGCTTGCCCGCGCGCAGCAGCCTTAAGAGCCTCTGCCTGTGTTTCAGTTTGATCAAGTCCGACCCCTTGTGTGCTTTGTGCTCCTTCAAGCAGGTATTGGTGAACTATTCCTTCGGGATCTACTTCATGATGATAAAGATGTGTAATTCCAGGCTCATCTTGATGAGCGGAAGACCCCTGAGAATTGCATAAATAAAGTAGATTTTGAGGGTCATTTTTGCTAAGTGTTTGACGATTGTAAGTTGTAAGATGGTAGCTTTTAGATTCTTCAGCAGATTCTTCAGCAGATTTTTTACCAGGAATGGGAAGAAAGATTGTCTGAATTCTAATCGTTGCGTTCTCATTCTCAGCCTCATCGTTTGTTAGATCAGTATTTGGATCTAACCCTACAGCATGACTCACCATACCTGCTGTTTTAAGGAGGTCGTATAACGTACAAGATTGTCGTTCATCAGGTGGATATTTATTGTCTCTTCGTTCGTTGCCGATGACGACAGCAAACTCCTTAAGTGAAATCAGACCCAAACCTCCATTCAGATTTTGATCCCTGAGAACATACAATGTCTCATGTTGTTCAGAAATGGCGCGAACATCACAGATATTTTCCCCCCAAGGACTAGGCTCTCCATTTGCGGCTTGATCACGCTTGACGTCGTCCCAGGTAGCTGGTAGCATTTGGTAGTTTCTTCGCATAGCTACTCTCTTGATGGCGTGCACCATTTCTTGCATCGATGCAGCCTTAGGTGGGTATAAATCGCTATTCTTTGCCTCCGCTGTGCCTGCTTCCCTAAAGGACTTCAGGGTCAGCAGCATTGTAGTACCAGTAGGTGGGGTGGGCGCAACACTAGCCATAAATTGCTCACATGTTAGTAATAATTTAAAATCTTAATAGTAGAGAAATCTTATTATTTTTTGCAATTAAATTGTTGAGTAGAGGTGGCAAGGTTACAGCAATTCCCGCTAGGTTATAAATAACACAGGATGAGAAAGAAGTCTATTTCTTTTTGCGCATGAAAACAACCGAAGTGCCATAAAGGCCAAGCACATCCATCACAGGATGTTTATATATTCGAGGGTTGAGTTTTCCAGGTTTTGATTCTACCTCTCCATTGTCAAGATAAATGGCGCCGTGTTTGATTTTGTGTGATTCATGGTCGCGATAAAGAACTAAATCCTGAGGCTCTGGATAAGACACATGTTCCCATCCTCTATCTAAAAGCCAATCAATCAAAGAAAAGGTCTTCATTTGTTCAAGAAGTAAAAACTCTTTGACTTGCTCCTTTGCAATCTTGGCAATGGCATATCCATAGCAGCTCATCGTGCTGACTTGCTTTTCTTCAATATTGTACTCTTCTTGAGAAAGACTAGCATTTCCTAGGCACTCAAACTTTAAAGTGGCATAGACTGTATCTACACATCTTGGTATAATTGACATAAACCACATGTCAATATCACTATCTGTTTGATGCCGATTGAAAGCAAAGTTTGATTGTGTTTGGCCAGATTTTTCGAGGACCATTATGCGTCCTGGGCCAATGAGCTGTCTTAAAACTTCCATCACAACAGCCTCTACTTTAGAGGTTAATTCTAAAAGTTTGTGACGATCTAAACCCATCTCTTTGGCATCGTTGCCATCTTTAGATTTTGAAGAGGTGTTATTTAAAGAAGAACGAAGGGTATTCAATCCTATTACAGCGAGTGTATCAGGTGAACAATAAAAGAATCCGTATTCATTGGATAATAGCTTTTTCCCTTCTGCAAGTGACTTTATCGTTTCTTTTGCCACATTTCTAACTAGCTGACAGACCTCTTCAAGCAAAATTAAACTTGTCTTCAACACGTAGGCTTGACTATAATCTTTAGGTTTGTATTCTAAATGCGTGACTTTAACGCCATTTTTCCTTACGCTATAACCTTCGCCTGTGTTAGCTTCTGCTAAACTTGCTGGTAATGTTGCTGGATTGACTAAACTCATAATAATTCCTTTTGTTAAAGAAATGTAAAACATAATGTACACGACTTAATAAATTAAGTCAAACGTTTTAAGGAAAAACTACAGACCCCATTGGCCCAATCGTCCACTTTTAACCTAGAAACGGCAGTTCGAGATGCTAAATTGGCGCAAGATCTTGAATTAGAATCACTTTGCAGTGGGGCGGGACATTTCCAAGTGGTGAAGGACCGCCCCACTGCAAATGATTCTGGTTCAAGAGATTCATGTCAAGTTAGCGTCTCCAACTGCCGTTTCTAGGTTTAAGGTGATTTTTTCGTTTTTTCCAGATCCACCAGTTGAAGATTGCTACGATCCTCCACATTGCGAGGATTGTAGCGACTCTCCTCATCCAGATGAATATACTCGTTCCAGCTGGAACCTGGAATTTTGACGGCGTCAGCTTGGCTGCAAGTTTTTGGTCTTTGCTCGCGCCTTGCCGTCCGGCAATGGTCGCTCGCGTCAGACGCAAAAAATTGCGCCACCTCCAAAGTCAAATTTTCCAGC
>JABDAE010000035.1 GCA_013289325.1 Chlamydiota bacterium | reverse complement strand
CGAAGCGACGTGGAATGTGGGGTTGCAAGTAGTTGATAATCAAGCTGCGGTAGCAGCGATAGTACACATATGGGTAATAGGATGGAGGCACGGGCACAGGCAGAGGCACGGGATTTTAGTTTCGAAAGAAGTCTAACAAATAAAATCAGGATAAATATAAAGCCGCATGCAGCTTTATACTTGTCTTGTTAAAATAATAGTTGCACATTGAGTGGGATAAGAAGTTGGTCAAATAATTTACGATCACCACCTATGCTATGTGTTCATTTTTAGCAACTTATAACTCAGCGGGAATTGCTGTAAGTATGTGCATCTCTTTGATCACAAAGTGGTCTTGTAGAATAAGTCGATCTTTTTATTAAAGAACTATTTTACAGCCCCCAAACATGAATGGTTAACGCATCTATTGTCCTGGTTTCTTGGTAGATTTTTTCTACCCATGATCTGTCGGAACGATCAAAAATCACGAGATGGCCTTCAGTAGCACCTTTAGTTTTCATATACTCTGCTGTTTGTTCAAGTCCTTCTTCGATTGTTTTTGGAGAGCGATAAATTTTTAACTCCACAACAATCCATTGATCTTTGAACTCGACCAAAATGTCCACCCGGCCTCTACCTAATGCACATTCACGGTAAATGCGACCACCTCCATTTACAATTCTTTGTAGATAGGCCATCAGGAGCAAATGTGGCCCCGATTCTTTGTACAACATTTCCTCTGCAGATATGGCGGAGTTTTCCCGGTAAAATTGAGTGAACTCTAGGAGCATTTTGTGCATGTCCAAGCATCCGTCGGCCTTGAAATATGAAGCCCTGGGCTGCGTAAAGCTTCCTTGCCTCGTTGCTGTCAGTTCGCGGGGGATGACTTCGTGATAGATGGGATTTGCAATCTGTAACACCCCGTTTTGTTGGGTAACCAGCCCCAAATCTGTGGCGTACTTCACATCTTCCGAAGGGAAAGGGGTGGGGCGCTTTGCTCCAGCAAGAATTTCATCGATGATATGAGCGACCCGTTCCTCTTTAAGCCGATCAATCAAAACATCTAAATGGGTGTCGCGGCGCAAAATCAGGGCTTCGCGCGCGCGGATGATCACGTCTTTTGTGATCGGCTTGGAACGATCGTGGATATCTCTCATAGTGACCTGAAAGCCTAAGGCATTGACAAGCCAAGGTTGCCCTTGTGTTTGGTCAAATGCATAAAGAATGGCATCATCGGTAAATTCTTGTCCGGTTTGTTCAGTATGTTGTTGATAAAGTGCGCGAACCTCGTCTAAAGAAAAGCTTGAAAGCCATAAGCTTTCAGCTTTAATATTAAAGGCGCTTCCGCCAATGACCATCGATTGTTGTTCTTCGGAAAATATTTTGTAATCTTTAACGTCTCTTACGCCGATGAGGCATATTGACTGAGGAAAAGCACTTGGGCGCTCCAGGTACCCAGTACGAAGTTGCCTAAGCACGGAGATTAGCGTATCTCCAACAAGAGAATCTATTTCGTCTATAAAAAGAATAATGGGTTTAAGCGCTACCTCTGACCACATTCTCAAGAACTCATAGAGCGCTGTATGCGGATCATCTGTAATTTGTTCAAAAAGAGCCAAAGAGGGATCTTGTGATCCATATGTTTCGCGAATGCGAAATTTCAGAAGGCTCAGAATAGATTTGATACCCGCTTCAACATTGCCTCTTGCAGTCTGAGCAGATTCGACATTAATGTAAAGAGGGGTATAGGCATTTTCTTTGATCAAACAGGTAATTAATTGAAATATAGCCGATGTCTTTCCAGTCTGCCTAGGAGCATGCAAAATAAAGTAATAACTGCAGTCTATTAATTCGTGAACTTTAGCATAGTCCAAACGGAGAGGCAATAGGTAGTGATTATTGGGAAGGACAGGGCCGGCAATATTAAAAAACTTTTTTGAACCGCTCATGATAAGCTGATTATCTATTGAACTATGGATTTAAGTCCACAAAAAGTCAAAGTTGCCGGCTAAACTATTTAATGATGTTAGTTCTATCAATAGAATGAGTTGTTTCACTCTTTTCATTGATATGAACAGGTCTTAGCAAAGCCAATGCAAAAGAAATGACTGTATGAATGAGCACGCGCGCCTCTTTAGAGTCTTTTAAATGAGGCGTTTTTTCAAAAAACGTCAAGAATTTCAAGACACCTTCCACAGGTATCAGGATGTATGTTCTTGTGATTTTGCTAAGCTCCTTTTTCCACTCATCCTTATTTAAAAGAAATTGTAGCAACACTTTTTCTTTGATCGCAACTTGTTGGTCGGCATCTTTTACCCTTTCAGCTTTTAACTCTTCTTGTGCAATATGCCCTAATTTAATTTTATGAAGCATGAAATCAAGGCTTTCTAAGTACTTTTGGTGATCTTCATCTTTGACTTTTAAGACATGTTTGACTTGCTCTATGAGTGCTGTCATCATTGTTGCAATGACCAAAAGATCCATCTTGAATGTGTGCTCTTCTTTCGTCAGTGAAGTGTGCACAAGAGGGGAGCTATCCGTTTGATTGCTTATCCCTTGTAAGGATACTTCATGCATTTCTGTGTTTTTCTCGTCTTCTTCTTTATGGAAAATAATTAGAGAAGGATTTTGGATCAGATAATTCACAACGTCCCTAAACAAGTGGCGCTGTATTTCTTGCCACTCTGCCTGACTGCAGTATTTGACTTTAGCGATGGTGTAGTTTTGAAAGGAGCCATGTCTTTCAACCCTGACTTGTTGCCCCTCACGCAATAGGGAACCCGGCGCTGCTGTGACATGTAAATTGCCGTGTTCATCTAGAAATTGGCTCCTTTTTTGAATCGTAAAGTCAAACATGCGGCCTGTAATGTCGAGAATCTGTCCGTGACTATATGTATTCATCTCTTTGATTATGTCTAATGCGTTTTCACTGAGGTGATTTGCAATGACCTTTTCCCCTTTCGGTAGAACTACCGCCTCACTTAAGGTGTTAAGACTTTCTAAGAGTTTATCGGCTAAAATACTTGATTGGGCTTCTTCGGCATCTGCTTTGCTTGTAGTTTGAGAAGCTGTTCGCTCAGGTTCTTCTTCAACTTCACCATGTTCCTCCAGAACGGGTGTTTGCTCGATGTCAAGTACACTTTGTTTGCTAGAGAGGTTTTCCTGCTCGTCTTCAAGTTCATGCTTATTGGTATCTATTTCAACAGCGGTCTTTTGCAATTGTTGTTTTGACAAGTGTATTGTAGATTGAAATTTATCTAAATTAACAGGAAATAAATTGAGATTATTGACAAGATTATTAACTTTAATGAGAAAATCTTGTTTTTTTTTCTTCAATCCCCGTTTTTCTGTGATACACTCATCCATTTTTTGTTTAATATCGCTGAGTTGATTGGTGTCGTCGCTAAGGTATGAAAATTCATATTTTTCTTTTAACTCTTTCATTTCTTTATTTAATAACTGATTTTGGGAGTCGATGTTGGCTATTTCTAGTTCCAATTCTTCTAAGAGTTCAGTATTTTTGATAATATGACTACGAATAGCTGTAAGATGCGATTTAACATCGGTATTCGATCCTTTTGTCTGATGATGTTCTGGAATTATGTTATCCTTAGGATTATATTTGGGCGTTATACCCCCACTTGACATGCTGACCATAAGCCGCTCCATCGTTCATTTTGTCCCTATATTTAATTATACAATTTCTGTATTTGTTGTAAAAATAAAATTTTAAATTAGTTATTTTCTTTTTGTTCACAATAAATGTGCATTTTTATGTAAACAGTGTTTTTGTTTTTTTTTGTAGTTTTTGGTTTTAATTTTATTGTTGATAAATAATGCATAAAAATGTAAAATCACTCAGAAATTCACAAAATTCTTGATTGCTATGAAAGAGAGATGCCGTTTTGCAATTTTTGAATGAGTGTTCAAGACTTAATCTGTGTTGACATAAAGCTCTAAAGCGAGTATTTCATTACTTAAGAGGGGAATTAACGTAGAAAACCACCCTCTTACGGATAGCATTGTCGTGGAAAAGTTATATGTTAAAATATACACACTTACTTGGAGGAAATCATGTTTAGCATTGATGGTACGAGAAGAGAGAATGGATTACCAATCTCTCAGGGTAGGCTGGAACAAAATGAAAATGATGATGCGTTATTGAAGACTTATTTGCAGCGCATAGATGTTCTTTTTGCAAATATAAGAATTCAGTGGGGTGACTTAAAACAAACTCAGCAGGTACTAGGTGCTCTGCATGCAAGAGCTGCTACTCTTAAACAGCGCAAAGAGGAACTAGAAGCGAAGCTCCAAGAAATTGGTGTCGCAATGCTAGAAAATGCTGCGGCAATGCAAAAAAACGCTGATAAAAGGCAAGAGAACGCTGTTCAAAAGCAACAATTGATGGAACAATTAGCGGCAAATGATGTTGATCTTAATGAAATTCAAGAATTGAAACGCGTAGTTGAGGACATGAAAAGAAGAGCTGAACAGCTAGCAGTTAAAGCTAAAGCCATTTTTCCAAGCACAGAAGATTCTGATGATGATTTAGAGGGATTCATGGCGGGTCTAGAGCTCAAAAAAGCTGCAAGAGCGGGAGCAACTGCAGTACTAGTATAGCAATATGCGACTTCATCACAGCTTTTTAGAATGTTTATTTAACGCTTACCATGAATTCGTCATTTTATCTCTTCATCTGAAGGGGTGAATTTTACCCCTTTTCTGACAGGCTCGACATATTGAGTGTCAAATGTATGTGCGTTTTTGCCGAAGGAGTTATAAAGGCTAAACCCGTCCACTCTATATCCTTTGAAGTCGTATCCTTGAATTTCAATGTAAGGAACTTCATGAACAAGGCCGCCCGATGAATGAGATTCAACTATTTTGCTGACCGTAAACTTTGCACCGGCGGAAATCAATCCCAGAAAACAGTCATATTTGTTTCGATTTAGCATATAATCTTCCATTGAAATCGGTAGGTGTGAAAAGGCTCCTGGTATTTTAACGTGAAGAATTTTCTTTGTATAATCACTGTTGCTTCTGTAAACAAACACATCTCTTTTCAACTCATATTCTCGGTTAAATAGATGGGCGAATTCTGGACGATCGCTGATGTCGTATTCAATTCCGCCCATCGCTTCTATGACCATGGATTGGCTTCTTTCGATTAGAAATGAGCAACTGGTCAAACACAGGGCCGCAACCAGCAAAATTGGTAATATAGCCCAGCCTTCAATAAATTTGTAGAAACGATAGTTCATTTTTTCCTTTTATTCATTGTTTTATTGCTACCAGCCAAAGCTCAATTTATTGTTTTGGACATTACTACACCTTCTTTGCAAATAAGTACTTCCAGAGTAGTTATGGGCACTCCAAAAAAGGCCCTTTCGTTGGCAAAAATGCGATAGAACCAGAACAAATCCCTTTCATATATCCAAAAGTATCGGCAAGCATGGGGACAGGATCGGTGATACACACATGATTGCGTGCACCTAAATACTCCTCTCTATTCAGCAGTTTTGCTGGCCCATACGCATCGACAAACATCATTCTCTTTAAAGCTGGACATAAGTTATGGATAATTTCACACCCTCTACTATGCGCCTCTACAACGATGACACCATGATGTTTATGTTCCCCCATCTCTTCGATAAGTTGGTGGATTTGATGGTGTGCCTCTCTCTGTGGTTGCGTATTGAAACCGAGCTTCTGACCAATAACCCCAAGTACATCTAAGCAAAGACCATGTGAAGGCATATACATCCCATATACTGTGGCGCCATCATACATTTTCGAAAGGTTTTCAATTTCTCTTTGGATGTTGTTTTCATCATTCAATATACCGCTAACATATAAATGGCAAACACCATCTTTGTTATTACCACTGCCTTTATGGACAAGAAGCTCTGGCTTGCCTTGCTTCCAGCTCGGTTTAAAGGCTGATGGATTGCCGCCGCGAAGGCAATGGCCGGCGAATTCTAGCAGGCCTTGGACGACGGGGTGGGGACATAGGTGATGGCCAAGGTAGGCGATGGTATTGCCAGGAAACATCAGAATTTGCTCAACGGCATAGTGAATCCAGCGGGTGACATTGTTTCGATACGGAGAATCGGTTAAAGATTCATCTGAGAGGCCGTAAGGGTCGATGTGGGTCAAGGGGTTATTTTTGACATAGGCATAGACGTTGGGACCTCCATCGCGGCCAATTGGGTCTGGTGTGATCCAGCGGCCTGTAAATGGATCGTAGTAGCGCCTGCCAAAGAAGACCAAGCCGCTTTCTGTATCAAAGCGCTTGCTGCTAAAGCGCCAACTGATGAGGGCCGTTTCAAAGAGCTCTTCTCCGTAGGCTGTGTAGCTATAGCTTTCAACCTTTTCGCCTGTATTGGCATCGATAATACAAGACACATTGCCCATATGATCGTGCAAGGGAGAAAAAAGGCGACTTCCCTTTTCAATTGCAACGGCAGCGCCAATTTCTGCTCCTTTGCCAATGCCAAGCAATCGCAGCTCCTTAATCACACCCTCTTTGTTGCAGGCGCCAATTTCATTTTGTCCATGGTAAAGGTAGAGCTCTACCTCTTGTTCTTTCCACTTGCCATCATGTTTAACCGAGATGGTTTTACTAAGGCGCCTATGGGTGTCGTCGTAGGTGTAAAAGGCTTTGGTACTACTGCTTTCACAAAGGATCAGGCGATCAAATGCGTCATATTTATAGGAGACTGCCGCGCCTGTTTCAATGGCCGTTTTTTTGATCAGATTGCCACTTAGATCATATGCATATGCGTATATGCCATCGTTAATGAGCTGGTGAAGCTTGTTAAGAGTTGCCTTAGTGCCATTTTTGCTAAGGCGCCTATGGTGGGAGTCGTGCGAATAGGTGTTGCCACAAACCCCTTCCTCTTTCACCAGCTGGTAAAGATCATCATAGGCAAAGTGGATACTTTCTGCTTGAGCACCCGGCTCTTTTTGCACCGACTTTTGCAATATATTGCCCACGAGATCGTACGCTTCAATTGTTTCAGACCAAAGAGCATGCTCGCTCTTTAGAAAACGGCCTAAGGTATCGTAAGAGTAAGACACAGTTGAGGCCGATCCGATAAGATTTGATGCAAGGAGTTTGCCGCTTAAGTCAAAGGAGGTATAAGTATGGGTGTAAGTAGTTTTTCCAGAGGGATTTTTTCTTGCGACACTCTTCATAAAGCAGGCGTCGTATGAGTAGCTAACGCCTGATCCATCTGGAAGGGTCAGCTCTTTTACGCGCGATAATCCATCATAAAAGCTTAATGTTTCAAGGCCATTTCCCAATACATCTTTATGCAAGTTGCCATCGGCATCATATCCCTTTAAAGAGGTTTTTTTGGTGATAAGATCTTCGATTTTTACTGGCCGCCCATTTTTATCGTAAGTGTAGCTGTAGTGGACGGTCCCATCGCTTGACTTTAGAGTCGATAAAAGGCCTAAGGCGTCATATTGGTACTCAATCTTGGTGCCATCTGCCTTAATCGTTGCACTCTTTTGCCCCTGATTAGTGTAAGTCAGTCGGGTGATTTTTTGCTCGGGGGTACCCAATGATTCAATTGTAGCCGTGATGCGATTGCAGCCGTCGTACTCCATCGATGTGACAACAGCTTGTGGAGGGTTTCCATCTGCCACTATCGTATCGATAATTTTGACCAGGTTCCCTTTTTTATCGTACCTTTTTTCCTGTCTTTGTATTTCCTTACCAAAGGCATTTTTACATGTTAAAAGAGACTCTCTTCCTAAGGCGTCATATTCGGTGGTGGCAGTATTGCCCAAAGAATCTGTCACTTCAGTGCAGGCCACACACTGCTGCAAAGCATTGATGTGGCGATGCTTAATGTGGGTATGAATCGCATTACCTAAAGGATCTACAGTTTCAATGGCTTGTCCGCGCGAATCATAGCGCGTGATCGTTGTAGAGGGGGCATTATTGGGATATGTCGTGACAGAAGTTAAATTGCCACGGGTATCGTATACATTGGTCAGCCGCGTTTTGACTTGGCCAAATGGATCTTCCACCCTTTCTTCGATGACGCGGTTTAAGAGGTCGTGATCTTGCGCCTTAACAAGATAATCCTTTTCACCACTTCCGTGGTATTCATGGGTCTTTGCAAGTCTTCCTAAAGGATCATAGAAGTAATTTGTTTTGGCACTTCCTTTATACTTTGTTTTAAGCTTTCCATCCGGATAGTAGTCATACTGTGTGATAGCTCCCATTGGATCTGTTTCTTTGACCAGATGAAAGGGGGTGTATTCGCAAAGAGTGATAAGTTCAACATTACTGACACTTGTATTAATCTTTGTGGGTCTACCCTTAACATCGTTTTCATAACAGGTTGTCACCCCGTTTCTTTCGATGTGTTTGATGAGATGCCCATTTAAGGAGTACCACTTTTTCTCTATCGATCCATCTGGGTAGATGGTTTCAGCCATTTCCCCCTTGATCGTATGGCGCCTTTTAATTTCAAACCCCTCTTCATCGATCTCTTTTACGACATTGCCCATGGGGTCGTACTCTTTGAAAAGTGTTGGCTGTTTCGGTTGCCCATTTTTGTCCAATACTTTGGGAAATGTCACTTGAACGACTCTGCCATGGGCATCGTATGCAAAGTTTGTCTCATTGCCATTTGTATCTGTTGCTGCAATGCATTTTCCAGCTAAGTCGTACTTATAACCTGTCGCAAGCCTTATGCCATCGCTATGCAGCTCTTCTTCTTTGATGAGCCGATTCATAAAATCATAAGTAAATTGAGTGGTGTAGGCAAGGCTTGCCGTTTTTCTAGATGTACAGTTATTATTTAAGTCATAGGTCATCGTGGTCAGAGTACCGAGTGGATCGGTCTCGCTTGTGACGTTATTTGCCTTATCGTATTCCCATTTTAAGGCATAGGCTAATTTGTCATCTGATCCATAGTGCTCTTGTTTTGTGATTTTGCCCCTTGCATTGTAGGCATTGACTACCTTATGCACCAATAGCTCTTTGTTTGTTTTAAGACATAAGGCCTTCTTCTCGATTACAAGAGGGAACGCCTTTGGCTTATTCTTACTTGGAGTGATATAGGTGATATGCCTCTCTGTTACCCCGCTTAAATCGCTGACATTATCTGAAAGGCCATCGTCAACTACCTCTTTAATGACGGCGCTATCTTCGTTATAGGTATAAAAGCTTCGCAATTTATAGCGAGGGCCGACCATGCTTTCAGAAAACTTTGCAATCAGGCGATTGGATTTTGGCGCATACACATATCTTATCTTTTCAAAACCGTCCGATTCTTCAGTGAGCAGGTTATAGCCATCATTTGTGTATTTACACGTTTTACTTAAAACTTCAGACCCATTTGCTGATACTTTACCATTGACTGGCTTACTTGGGAGTTTTGCTGCATGCCCTGATAAGTTGCCAAAAAGATCGGTCTTTGTTGCGTTGCCGGCCGCATCGTAGGTAAATGTCTTTGCAAAGACAACCCCTTGCCCTTCCTGTTCAAGGCAATGGGAGAGAAGATTTGTCGCATTTGCAGATTCTACGTCTCCCCATTCCATCCACTCTTTCGTGTAGACCTTGTCATTTTTATTATATCTTCGAACGCTTTGTAATCTATGCAAGGCGTTAAAGACATATTCTATCTTATTGCCGACTGCATCTGTGACGACAGATGTCCCATCAGTAAATTCGCGCTGCACTCTTTCGTTCTTTTTTTTTCCATAATTGAGGTGATAAAAAAAGTGGTAGATGGGAACAGCCGTAGCATCAGTACCGGCCGGTGCCTTAAGAGTTCTGACCCGGTCTGACCTTGGATCTTCATCGCTGTATTTGATTTTGACAAGTTCTTGAGGCGTCTCATTTTTCCCTTCGCGGTAGTAGTTTATTTCAAGAAAGCGTTGATCATCTCGATAGCAACTACTGATACAGGCGTATCTTGAATCAATGCCATATGTCGAGCAATACGTGTAGCCCTCTTTATACCCAGAGGAGTTTTCTACTCCTAGTAAAAGTGGCACTTTAAGATTTGGGTCTTTGAATATTAAGTAATTGACCCAATCTCCAGTATCTGTGGTCACTTTATAGTCAAGGCAACTTGCCAAAAATTTTACTTTATTGGTCGGAAAAAGTATCTCTCCTGCACTCTCTTTTGATGAATTTAATAAAGAGACAGATTGTAAAAGTATTTTAGAGTCTGGGCGCACATAGCGATAGCCGATTTTATTACCACTTGCAAGGGTGTCAGAGTCAATTCTTCGACAGCGCACCTCATCCTTATGCATATATCGGTATTGCTTATAACTTCCATCGCCTAATTTTAGGGTTTTGATGTCGTCGTTATTCCAATCTCTATGCAGCTGGATATTTTTAATATTGGTTTGCCCGGAGATATACCCAGATGCATTATTTGTCACAGAGCGCTTAATGGCTTTTGGAGATAGTTGATAGGTCTCATTCTTTGTCGCCTTATATGGCAGATTGCAACCATGTCCAAGAGTAACCACATATTTTGCCTCTTCATCACTTGTGGCATAACGCATGTAGGATAAATGGTTGAGGAACCATCCGGGAGTAAGGGTGCCATACCCAATCACCATCCCGCCAAATGTGCGATCAAGCGTTAAAGGTTCTACCCCATGCGGCACAATTAAGTCTGTATTTGTAAAGCCAAAATGTCCGGAGATCACATTGACACATCCATGCACCATGCAAGAGGGCTCAGCATCAAGGCTTGCCATTGGAATTGGAGCTTGCATCCCTTTTAAGACAGAGGACTCAAAGCCGAGTTCTTGAGGCGATTCAAAGCTTGTAGCAAATGCAATAAAAGGAAAAGTTACAAAGTAGAAAAGGACAAGCGCTAATTGTTTTTTTGTATGCATAGATGATAGCTCATGAAAAAGTGCGAAGGCTATAGATATAAAGAACAAGATACTTTCTTATCTACTCTTTTTTTTACTTCATATTCAGCAATTTCCGCTGTTACTCGGGGTTTTCTTTCCCTCATGCTACCTTCTTTCATCCCATTCTGTGATTACTAAATTTTTTAGCGGAAATTGCTGTCTAATCACTTTTTGCATTGATAATTTTACGGGGAAAACATATTGTAAGTTTTTCAAAGTTAAAATGTCGTATTATTACTTGTAGAAGGTAGGACTATGGGCATGTCAAGTATTGGCGGCAAGCCAATTTCAGATGATTTTGCATTTAATGAAGTTACAGAGCAGCTTTCAAATGTGCTGAAAATGCGAGATGGATCAGCGCTTCAGCTAAAATGCACACCACAAGGCATAGCTTTCAGGCTTACCGATAACTGGGGGCTAACTACCACCACACCAAACTTTATCCTCACTAATGTTTCATCAGAGTTTCCAGATGCTATTGCCAATGCCAGATCAGACATTGAAAGAGATAAGTTGATGACAGATTATCTCTTAAAAAAGTTCGATAGCTACCGCAACCATCCAATTGTCTTTGACATTCAAGTTATACAAGCACATGGGAAACCTACCGTATTGTTTTCCCCCTATGGAGTTAGGGGAGGGGGTTGGAAGAAGAATAGCTCCATTCTTGGCGGTCTAGCCTTAGCTGCTGGCGGTGTCACTCTTGTTGTTTTCTCAGGAGGAACTCTACTCCCTCTTGTTGGCGCAGCAGCTTTAGGTGGTGGCGTGAACGGGACCATCTACGGGGTCAAAACAGAAGAAAAAAATATCACAGCTTTGGGCCTTGGTGCTGAACTGGCGATTGGGGCCGTGACTGGGTCAGTTTCTGGTGGACTTGGCGCAGGTGGTGATGCAATTATTAAACAAGTTGGCTACCAAGGTGCAAAAAAAGTAATAGCAAGCGCTGCTACCAATGCACTTGCAGGAGCTGCGAGTGTCACAAGCGGCAAGGTCACTAAGAATGGAATTGATGCAGCCAAAACAGGAAAGCCTTTAAAAGCTTCAGATTTAACTAGGGGTATAACTGTCACTGATGTGTTATGCGGCGCTGGCGCTGGAAGTCTTGCCTCTTTAGCTACTGATGCAGGGACTACACTTACTTCAAATGCGGTGAAAAAAGTATTTACTGCAGCTTCTGATGAAATGGCTTATGCTGCAAAAGTGACTTGTGGAACGGTTGCCGGAGGAGTTGGTGGGGCAGCTGGCGGTGCTGCCGCAGTACTTGCTGAAGAGGGCATACATCAATTGAAATCCGATCCATCAACTACTGAAGAGGCGCCAAGACCTCCCTTAAAAGAGCGTCTAATGGAAGCTGTGTTTACTGGTGCCGTGATTGGAAGTGTCCTTGGCGCTGGCAAAGCCTCTAGAGAGACTCCAAATCAGCAAAAAACAAAACCCGATGAGACCATACCGCTGCGCAATAGAAGAATTAGGCATAGAGGGGGAAGGCATAATCGTAGAATCACAAAATTAGATCAAAATGGGGGTGAAGTAAGACCACCTCGAGTATGGTATCCAAAACAACAACAGCCCCAAAATGCAGCAGGTCCATCAACTGTTCCAGATACTTCAACAGCTGCTCACGTTGAAAGGACTTTTGAAAAGAGACAGCGATTCACAGGGGATGGGAATTACGCTCGAAAATCCTCAGCCATGCCTTCAGAGGCTTATGTAGAGGTTGGAAGCCGTGATTTTTCGACTGCGGCCCGAACTGAATGGGCTCGGCAAAGGAGACTTCGATTTGGAGAAAATGGGAATTACACTCGCGAATTTCCAGATGTGGCTTCAGCGCATCCTATAGAACATGGATGGCATAAGGTAAGGAAATTTAGACGACACAATCGTGAGGGCGTTGCGCGAAATGCAGAAATAAAAGCAGCAGAAAGTATGGCAAAAATACTCTCTGATAGTCCCCCCTTAAATGATGAAAGCACAAGTTATCTGAGAAAAATTGGCAATGGTTTGAAACAAACCGGCAAAACAGTTGGCAATGGTTTGAAACAAACCGGCAAAATAGTTGGCAAAGTTTTTATGACTGGGAGCTCTATCATCTTTGTTCTAAAAGATGGGACAAAGCTTGTGATTGAAGTTAGTAAAAATGAGAGATGGACTAAAAAAAGAGTCATTAAAGTTGCACTTGAGGGATTTTTTTTCGGCATGGCTCTTTCCTCTTTTGGTTTTGATATCTATGGAAAATTCAAAAACGTAAAAGAACTATCGAGCTTAGTTCGAAAAGTTGCACTAGGCACTAAAGTCTTGACAGGGGGGAAAAGGGTTGCTGAATCTGCTAATCAAGCCTATACTTGTTACCAAATGAAACTACCTAAAACTGAAGCATTAGTGACCCTGATCATCACTGCAGTGGCAGAGTTTACTAAGGTTGGTTTTGCTACAACAGACCTATTTCCAGAAGAAATAAGAGGCTGGGTTGCCAACAATGTGTCTTGGGTACTGCCAAGTCAGCTGCAAAATGATTTAGCAAAACTTGGAATCACCAATGAGGAAATAGCGGGTAGAGTAGAAAGTGCCATTAAAGACGTTTTACTTGTTTTGAGCGGAGGTGCTGGATTAGCAACTGTGATACAAAAGAAAGCCATGCCTATCTTAAGACCCAGCGCCTATCGTACAAATGAAACTGCCGCTAATTTGCCGGGCACGCGTATGAAAAAAATTCGTCAAGGAAATCGCACAATTGAGGTACCTGTAAGAGAAGACCCAAGTGAACAAGAGGCAGACCAAGAGCCTGTTGATGACGAATCCGTCAGTGAAAGAGAGAGGCTATTGGATATAGCCACACGCTTTGCACTTGAAGCTGCACTTGTTGAAAGACATTCCACAGACCGCTTTAGAAAATGGCATCCCAGTTTTGTCTGTCCATTAAGTAATGGCGCCATTCTTAATCCAGTGTCATTTCAGCCGCCTGGATTAAATATCAAATTTTATTTTGAAAGAGAGGTAGTGCATACTCGGATTCAAGAAGCGGGAGGTGCACTTAGAGTGGCTTTAAGAGAACATGGGGAATTTACCATTAACGCTGAAAGCCTTCTTGAATGCGCACCGGATGTACACGCAGAATTAAAAAAAGCGCGCGTAGATGTTCAAAAAAGTGTAGAGGCAAGTCTTAAATTAAAGCAGAAAAAAGAG
The DNA here is from genome assembly GCA_013289325.1 of Chlamydiota bacterium. Classification (GTDB taxonomy): domain Bacteria; phylum Chlamydiota; class Chlamydiia; order Chlamydiales; family Parachlamydiaceae; genus JABDAE01. Next base: position 9,359 of record JABDAE010000035.1, on the reverse strand, counting down.
AATGCAAAAAACAACAAACCTAAAATAGGAGGAAAAGATGTCAGTTGAAGTCATTGCAACCCTTGCTCAAACGATCAGTGTAGGATCGGATCTATATAAGCTTTTTCAGTTCATGAAAAGTGATAGGCCGACAACTAAAATCGAAAAAGCAAACATGGTAGCTAAAACTCTTTTGAGTTTTGCTCAAATGGCATCGATTTCCTCAAAAGCTGGTGACGACTCTTTAGAGATGCAGCAGATGTGGAAGAAAATCGAACTAGGTAGTGGAGTCCTTCATATGATGAGCGATGGTTTCGCCGCTAAGCAAGAAGCTCGAGATGGTAATTTAACGACAGGTGAATATTTAGAACGAATGCTAGCTAATGTGTGCCAATTTTCACGAATGGCCTCCGAACAAGATGCTTTGCAAGAAAAGCAGTATCTTGCCATGAGTGATGAAGAGCGAGCCAATGCTACTCGTCCTGTCTACGATTACTCTGGTGACACCCGTGTTAAGATAGGTGATAAACCAATCGATGTCGAGGAATGCAAAGCTAACCTTGAAGGCGCTGAAACTGCAAGAAAATTCTTTCTAGCAGGCGAAGCCATTGGTAAGGGGCATCTGGTTACACAAACTGCGGAAGCAATAGGTCGATTTATCGATTTTGCTGAAAACTATCGCACCAGAAGAAGAGCTGTTCAGCAGCAAGAGCTTGCCACCAATTTATTAATTGATAGAACGACCATTCCTACTGAATATGCAACTGACCCAGTTTTAAGCCAGTACACATGTACAATCACTCATGAACCCATTCGGTATGTAAGACGCGATCCGCATACTGGAACGCTCTATGAAGCGTATGCCATTATAGCGTGGATAGAACGAGCTGGTACCTCTCCACTTGCGAGATGTCGTTTAACTGTAGGAGAGTTGCAAGAAGTTCCAGATATACAAGCTCAGATTGATAATCGCTTACGAGAACTCGATGAAGCAAATGCGACTTTGTGAACCAATGAACTCTCAAGAGTAATAACATGGCATTAATCCCATCTTTTGGTTATTGCGCATTAGCTACTGCTGGAGCTTGGGCGCTTACCCAAGCTCCAGAATTGTTGTTTCCAAAAGCTTTAGATCTTATTAATTACAGACAGCAAACATCGCTTGAGGCACGCGTACACAACTTAAGAAAGCAAATTCGTGGATTTATTACAGAAGCTTGTAATCGAAGCTCTTCTTTTCAGTTTACCGCAACCTCTCTTAAAGAAAATTTAGCAATAGCAACTTTATTGCTGTCGCTACTTGCCAAACAAAGCGAATTAAAACTCTTTGCAAGGGCACCTGACATACCAGAAAAGATAGACACGCTAGTAGCTTCTTTAGGAGCTATAGTTGTCCTTTGCGCAGCGCTTCAGGTAGCAAGAGTGGGATTAGTCCGCTTTGCTTTTATCTATCTTCGAGATAGTGTTAACGAGCCTAATAATCCAAGACCCATCTTAAATTGGCTCTATAATCTTCTTATATCTTTAGAACCTACTGGACATTAGAAATACATTATCCTAGAAACGGCAGTTCGAGATGGCAAATTAATGCAAGATCTTGAATTAGAATCACTTTGCAATGGGGTGGGACATTCCCAAATGGTGAAGGACCACCCCATTGCAAATGATTCTGGTTCAAGAGATTGCGTTAAGTTGCCGTCTCCAACTGCCGTTTCTAGGATTATTCCTCTCTAAAATCTGGGAGTTCGCTTACATGGCGGTGTGCAGCTGCTTGACTGCTGCCAACAAAGTTATCGCCGTCCATATAAGGGTTTCTTGGCTCGTCTGTGGCTTCTAATTGTACGTTTTTTATGCCTGGTTGGTAGGTTTTAAGCTTATTTAAATACTTTCTTGCAAGGGGATCTTTCAAGTTAGCCGATATTTTTAAAGCAGTCACAAGAGCGCCAATTTCACCGACAAGATAAGAGCTTGCGGCACTTGAGAGCTCTTCTGGTAACAACTGAAGCGGGCAAGCTAGTACCCCAATCTCTTGTTCAAAATCCTTTGAATCGTATAAGTCCATTAAGTGGCAGGCTCTTTTAAAAAGAGCTTCTGCTGTTGGATTGGGCCTATCAAGACCCCATTCGCGCGCTTTTTCTTCTAGTCCTTTAAAATCTTCTGCATCTAAATAACGAGCGATGACGACGATCTCTTTAATACTTTGTAATTTTTCTAAATTATGGATTAAATGATTGCGCAAAATTCTACATACTTTATGTTCTGCTTTTAGCTTGTTAAGAACAGACCACAAATGATAGGCCATAGCGCATCGAAAATATGGATTTTCAAGACCTAAATCCTTGTGCACTTTTGCAGCGAGAAGGTATGCATGGAGCCTTTCTTGTGGGGTATTTAAAACATCTTTTGGTTCTTGATGTAATATTTTAGCGCGGGGTCCTACTCTTTCTGCTTGTCTTTCTTTAAATGCAGCTTTCCTTATTTCTAGAATACGAGCAGCCTCTTGTTCCATTGCTTTTATCTCTTCAGCTTTAGCGTTTCGCAGAGTTTGATTTTTTTGCACTGCTGCAGCGTGTGCTGCAGCCTTTGTTCCGCTTAAGTGTTTCCTTTCAAGATTGGCATAGCGTTTGTGATACTCTTTTGCTCGATCAATAAGATCTTCTCGTTGTTTTCGCATTTCAGCAATTAACGCGTTTTCTGCTTTAGCAAACTCCATGACAAGCGCTTCTGCCTCTTTGTGCATCATCATTAATTCTTGTAGTAATTCTTTAGAAACGTCTCCTTGAAGATAAAAGTCACATTGCTTATACAAATTGTCCAAGTTGTAATAATTTCTAGAGAGGATATCGTAGTGCTGAAAAATGATGTCATTATGCTTTGTCCATTCCGAAACAAAGCCCACTTTACCTGCTTTATCCTCCCACTCACTTAAAACCCTCAGATGATTCTTTTGTTCTGCAGTAAGATTATTATATGTTTTTGTAATCGTTTCAAACTGTTTTACGCTTATTTCAGTTTGTTTATTTATTCTATCTTTCATGCTCATTTTATTCTGAGAATAGTGCCAAAAAGTATTTTCGTCTAGGGGATCATCGCTTAAAATGCACTCCATCAACGAGCCTGGTAAAATGACCATCGTTTCAGGGCTGTTTAATATTTCAATAGAACGTAAGGTTGCTGTAAAGCCATTTTTTTGCAGATAGGTGGCACATTGTTGCAATCTTGGCAAGTGAGTTTGCAAAATTTTCCAAGGTTCTGCATCCAAGAAAATTGCCAGCATATAAATTATCTGTTCATGAGAGGTTGAATTAACAATGGTGTTTAATTTTGTAATTAATATTTCTCTTTTGTATTTTAAAACTGGTTTTTTGCTATTAATTGTTGTGTTGATAAAGTGTTGCAATACTAGCCCGTCATTTAAAAGGAAAACTAGTACCTCTTTTGATATTTCAAAATTAGCACATGGTTTCTCCTCCATTTCCTGTAAGACATGAATCCTCTCGATTTTAAGAAGCTCATCAGCTGGAATGTACGGATAGACCCCTTGAGGTGGCTTCAACCTAAAAACGGCAGTTGGAGACGCTAACTTGACACAATCTCTTGAACCAGAATCATTTGCAGTGGGGCGGTCCAACACCCTCTGGGAATGTCCCGCCCCACTGCAAAGTGATTCTAATTCAAGATCTTGCGCCAATTTAGCATCTCGAACTGCCGTTTCTAGGTTCAAACAACTATCGATTCCAAACAAGTAAGACAATAAAAACTGCCTCACGTTTACCGAAAGACTAAGTTTGGCTTCTTGATCTTCGATAGAAAAAAGCCTCATCTTTAACGCTTGAAAATAAGGTTTCTTTAGCATATCCGAGAGGGTGCAATTGCACTTCGTTCTTTCCAATTCACAAGCCTTCAAAAACCGTTTAATATCGTTTAACTTTTGGCTGTCCTCATCAATAAAAAAAGGCGCTTGATGACATAGTTTTAGAAGTTGTATCAATATGTCAGCTTGAATATTAGGACAAAAAGCTAACCATTGTTTAATAGTTTTATAAATCAAAAGGCGCTTTTTAATGTCTATCTCTTCTAACCCCATTAACTTGTGAGCGTTTACATATTGGGGAAAGGAAAGACCAAATTCTAATAATTGTTCGATATGATTTAAGCTATCTTTTCTTAAGTCTTCATTTGCATTTTTTTTACAAGCTTTTAATGCTTTACTCAGTTGGGAGTTAAGTCCTACGTCCTGCAATTTTGCGATGATATTAAGTGCTTTATCGAAATCAAGTGCCATGCAGGCTGCTCGGTAAAGAAAAGCATCAATGGCGGGGCTATTTGAATATTCGGCCTCATGATCGAGTAGATATTGCAAAGATCCCTTCGTCTCAATGAACGTTTCTATATCTTGCAGGTTGTTTGATTGAAAGTAGGTGATCAAAGAGCATCGGATTGGGTCTAAGCGTTGCAGTCCCTCTAGCAGGCGCAAAAATGAGGGCGAAGGGTTATCTTCAAAAAACTTAATAAAATAGGTTATCTGAGAGAGATATGTAACAGGTTGCTGAAAAGTGTTAAGGAGTTCCAAACACCGATGGAATAAATTATTGACTTCTGCCCAATCAGATCTTCTTAAAGCCGCTTGCATCCAACGAAAATATATCTCCAATTGATTGCAATCGGCTTTACTTCTGAAAGTCTCAAACGCGACTTCATATTTGAGGATATGAGTGATGTTATTAAAGACATATTCAATCATGGAATGGATCCATGGACTATATTTTTGTACATCCTGAAATGACCAAAGGCTATTAGGAGATGAAGCCATGCAACAAAAGGCAGGTAATCCAATAGAATTAAAACGAAAAGTTGTTGGATCATATGGAGGTGGCTCTTTTGATACCTCTTGCTCTTGAGATAGATATTGATTTAATTTTGTCATTTCATCCACCGCAAAGCCATTGAATTCTGTAATTATAGCCACCACGACACGACAGAAATCAAAGGAATCAAATTTTTTTGAAATCGGAATTAATAAATCAATTAATCCTTTAAAAAAAGTATCGTTGTTTTGCATGGTAGTGAATAAACATTGAATATTTTGTTTTAAATATTCGATTATTGTAGACACTGCACCAAATTTGACAATAGCCTCATTCCAGATCGGGTGGAACCCTAAAAATGAGCTCTGAGTTTTTAGTTGCTTAACAATGTTAATTACAATAGACGTTGATTTTATCATTTCTTGTCGATTGTCTTCAGAAGGATTTTGACGGTGTGTTAACAAAGCCTCTTCTCGATAATCGAATGCCAACTTGAAAAGGAGTACGTTAATTGACAAATAATGTTTGCCATCAAGAGGAAGTGTACGAGAGCGTGCGCACTCTGCTGATAGCCCACATAGTCTTTTCATGGCCTTTTCAGATGGTGGAAGGTGCTTTTGTACATATGCTCCCCATGCGATCTTAAAATCAAACAACACCTCTTCAGAAAGAGAAGCTTTTTCGGTATAAAGAGCAACGCATTCATCATATGCAGTTAATACAAGTTCTGTGGCTTCACTTTCGACTGCAGGAAGTACATGTTGTAAGAGGACTTCGACTTTTTCAAAGAGACCTTCCTTTGCATATTTTTTAGCTCTATCTAACACTATTTCTAAATAGGCAAGGGGGCTTGATGGGTTTTCCTGTACGATGATGAATTTAAGCTCTGCGATCATTTGTACGCGAAATTCTTGCGTAAATGATTGGATATTTACTTGGTTTACTGATGCAGAAATCCTGGCTGCGAGATGAAGCGCCCACAACTTGTCTTCAGATGAAATTTTAGGGTTTGATTGAAGTATGGACAAACTTACAGCCATGATCTCATCAGATTGGGATGAATAGTCTGTGATTGCATGTAATGTTTGTTGTATCCTTTCTTCAAATTGAAGACGGAATAGATCTAAATTTTCACAACTACTACTTAGAGCCATAAGATACTTCCAAAGCGAAGGGTTTTTAAAAAAAGCTGGTCAATTTATAACATAAATGTAATTAAACCGCAACATGTTTTTTAGTTTTTGTTTTTTAGTTTTTATTTTGTAGATGAATGAAAATTGTAAATTAATTCGCCATAACAATATTTTGAAAAACAAGGATGATTTTATGCCTATTTCTTAACGATCCCTTAGTCCAATTTTTCTTGATCTTCTATAATAGTGCGCCCTTCTTTGGTATACCCTTCGATGCGCACTTGTTCTCTGTAATACCAATCAAACATGTCGCGACGCAGCTTAGCCATCCAAGACTTGCCTTCAAAGCGCCTTTTCAGATTATAAAAAATAATCCCCTCTGCCATCACAATTTCTGAAAGGTTTAGTTTTGATGCGCGTTTAGTAAAAAAACGGGAAGCAAGTCCCGTTTTAAACCAGGCGCTCCAATTGTCAAAGGTGGGGGCATGTTCGTGGAAGGACTTATACCTAAGATCAGAGATAGCCTTTTCAAAAGGATACCAAAGGTGTACATCGAGTTTGTAAGGATTGCTTTGCAGCTTGGGGCCAATGACTTCTCCCACTTGTTCCCCATCCATTTTTACGTAGTCTTTGCCAATGGCTTGAAAGATCCCTTCAATAATGAATGTTTTTCCCTTTACCACCTGAAGGGGATCGATGACGTTTAGACGGTTTTGGACCGCGATAAGCCTTCCTTTTTCTGTCTTAATCTTGACATTCGTCCCATCGAGTTTTTCTACCGCAATGGTTTCGGGATCTTGAAATACCCACTCAAAACCTGGATTAATTTGATCGACGACAAGATAGGCAAAAGGCTCGCGTAGATTCAATGCGCTGCCACGGGCTTTCCAATCGCCTAGATCGACCTTAAAAGACTGGCGAATAAAGGGACAATGAATTTTTGGAAAGTCAGAAAGTATCTCAGCCATATGCCCCCTAATATCTTATTTAGGTTTATTGTCGGTAGAACAGCTGCTTTTCCCAAGCAATTGATTAAGCACACACCAGCTTGCAGCAGCTTCATAAAAGACAAAAAGAGAAATAGCAAATAAAATCCAGCTTTGGAGCCACCACGCTAAGATGAGGATCGAAATGGCCATTGCAAGGCGCACTAAGCGTCCTTGCGTGTCAATATTTTTTTTCATGAGTAAATTCCCTTACATTGTAAGATTTCCTGTCAGCCTCTAACGAGCATGCAACCATTCCATATTTGCGGTATAGCATCGATTTAAAATAATTCATCGCGTTTACACCGAAAGTATTTCAAAATTTGGTTTTTGGCAAAGAAAATCTGAAAAAAATTTGAGCGGGAGCCGCTGTAGCCGCGAACGCTGACTTGTCCTTTTATTTCGTCTATGATAATCTCAATTTTCCCCCATTCATCGACGCTATTGTCGATGACATCCTTGAGCATGATGAATATTTAAGAGGGACAATGAATAAAGAAGTCAGATGGAAGCAAAGGTTTCAGAATCTTAAAAAATCCTATGAATTTTTAAAAGAAGGCTTATCTCTTTCCTCACCTGATCGCTTTCAAGAGGCTGGCATTATCCAATCTTTTGAGTTTACTTTTGAACTTTCCTGGAAAACACTTAAGGATTTTTTAGAAGGAAAAGGCTCTTCCATTTCATTTGCAAGAGATGTTATTAAAGAGGCTTTTGCCGCCCGCTTAATCAAAGATGGACATCTTTGGATTGAAATGCTAGAACAACGCAACGCGCTATCTCATACCTACGACAGAAAGCAAGCCAATGATGCCTTAAACCTAATCAAAAGCCGCTATTTCCCCGCGATTCAACAAGTCTATCAGGAGCTTGAAAAGCGATGTTTGGACTAAGAAATTCAGATCTTCGCATGATTAAAGAAGTTTTTCAGAACCATCCAGGCGTCTCTGAAGCCTTTATTTTTGGATCACGTGCTATGGGCAATTATAAGGAAGGATCTGATGTCGACATTGCGCTAAAAGGCGATATGTCGCCTCAAACTCTTATTGCAATCTCTGCAGAATTAAATGAAGTGATCCCACTCCCCTATAAATTTGATGTGATTGCCTATTCACAAATTCTTAGCCAAGAATTGCTCCATCACATTGACCAACATGGGATAAGCTTTTACAGCCAGCGGTCCAGTTCACCAACATAGGTAACATTAGCCGGAGTTTACGAGTTAGGGAATGCAATGAGGTAAAACAGCTTGTAAATTATCCATGCTATCATTAATATGCAAGGTATATGAGATATTTAAACCGACACATTGAAACGCAAATTTTAGAATCTGCAAAATACTTTAAAGCAATTCTTCTTCTTGGAGCACGTCAAGTTGGCAAAAGTACACTTCTTACCCACTTATTTCCAAAGACAAAAGCGATCGTTTTTGGACCCCTACAGGACGTTTATCGAGCAAGACAAGATCCTGATCTGTTTCTTGAATCTTTTCCGTCTCCTATAATATTAGACGAAGTGCAATATGTTCCCGAACTTCTTGCATCATTGAAACAAAAAATGGATAAAAGTGAGGCTAAAGGACAATATTTCCTAACGGGATCTCAAAATTTTAGCATGTTGCGAAATGTGGCTGAAAGCATGGCTGGAAGAGTTGCAATTTTTCACCTGGATAATTTTACCCAACAAGAAATTTTAGGCTTAGGGAATCAGGGGGGGTGGGTACCTGACTATTTAGACAATCCAGACACTTTCTATAAAACAAGGAATACGGGGATTAAAATACCTTATTCGCTTGTGGAATTTCTTTTTCGAGGCACTTTCCCTGCAACTTTAGAACTTCCCACTCCTCAGATTTCAAGATATTTTAGCTCTTATCTGCAGACCTATGTCGACCGTGATGTGCGTACAATCGAAAACATTCAAAGTCTTTCCGAATTTGATCGCTTTTTGGGGATTTGTGCTTCCTTAACAGCTCAAGAAATTAATTCTTCCCATCTTGGAAGAGAAATTGGAATTTCACCGCAAACTGCCAGACGGTGGCTGGATCTTTTAACATTTTCCTATCAGTGGTTTGAACTTTTTCCTTATCATGGAAATACGATTAAACGAATTAGTGGGAAAAAAAAGGGGTATTTTAAAGACACAGGATTTGCTTGTTTTTTACAGGCAATCGATTCTTCTGACAGTTTAGCGAAAAGCCCAAAGTTAGGAGCCATTTTTGAAACGTGGGTAGTGAATTCTATTCATCAACAATTTGCGACTTTATCTGTTCCTCCTAAAACATACCATTGGAGAACCACAGCTGGTGCTGAAGTGGATCTTATCATCGAAAAAGCCTCTAAGCTTTACCCAATCGAAATGAAATGCAAAACTCATTTAACAAGGGCTGATTTAAGTGGGCTTAAGGCCTTTCGTGAAACATATTCTAATAGCGAAATCATGCCAGGTTTAGTCAT
>JABDAE010000034.1 GCA_013289325.1 Chlamydiota bacterium | reverse complement strand
CGTAATCTTTTGAGCTATAATCGCTTCTGACGGGGATCGCCTTCACCATTAGGGAATGTCGATCCCCGCCAGAAGCGATTCTAACTCAAAATCTTACATCACTTTGCCATCTCGAACTGCCGTTTCTAGGTTAAATTGCAAGATTAATGAAGGTTAGCAAGTTAAATGTCGCATGAAGACCAATTGGCGCTATAAGAGAGTCTTTCCTTAATCGAAGAAATCCTAAATATAATGAAAGGACATAAAGTGAGACTAAAATCTCAATGTTCGTGATTCCCTGCTTTGGAGAAAAGTGAAACGCGGCAAACACAAGTGATGAGAGGACAACAGCTTTTGGACCGCCATACTTTTCTTTTAACCATGTCTGCAAAAACCCCCTAAACATCAGCTCTTCAAGGCAAGGAACAACGCATACAATCACAATTGCTGCGACTAAGAGCATCGAGGGAATTTCTGCGATTTTAAGAATAAATTCAACAGATACCTGATGCGCGCGGATATTGAAGGGCACATAGTGTTGGATCCCTTCAAAGAGGTAGGCGATGGCTACCACCCATGAAGCTACAATCAAGTAGCTCAATGCGCCAAATGAAAATGAGGAAAGGCCCCCCTTCCCAACTAAGACCTTTTGTCTTTCTTTATTAAGGAAATAAAAATAGATAAAAACAGCACATACAGCGAGCATGATATTTAGCAAATAATACCAACCAAGGATTCTAATTGGGAGTCTGTCTAAAGGTATATTTGCGTAAGTCCCATTCCATTGGTTCATCGCCTGGATGATAAGAGGGGACGCAATGAATTGCACTATAAGAAACAAAAGAAACACATGGGCAACTTGTCTGCCGGCAATGCTTGGAGCCGCAACTGCAATTTGCGGTGGCATCCGGTAATACCCAAAAACCGATGCCACCAATGAGATGAGGAAAGCGAAAGATACCGCAATAAAAAAAGCGTTAAATGCGTGCATTATCCGCTATTTCACCGTCCAAATGACCTTTTCAAGTCTTTCACAGATATTGCAAACCATTCTTTGATGCAAGATTCCGCAAGGAGTCATTAGGTAGCCATTTGATCCTACGCATGTGGTCCCAAAATCGATTGGTCCAGCTTTAGCTACGATATACTCAGATTTTATAATTTCGTAGAGCACAACCTTTGGACAAGAGCGCCTCACATCGATCACTTTTGTGCGCATGCGCATTGTCAAAATCTGATTGCAAGAGTGGTTTGAATTGCCTTCTAGCGGTCGAACCGAGTGTTCAATCAACTCCAAGGCCACGATAAAGTCGCTATTGCAAAATTCTTTGGCATAGGACATATCGGTTCCAAAGAAATCGATTGAGTCTCTTTTATTCCAGACAAATCCGATCTCATCTGCTGACATTACATATAGCTCCCCCACATTCATCAATTGATAGTAGACCCCTTGAGACATTTCCTGTGACATATCCCAAGGCAATTTACACCCGCATGAATCGACAACAGGCACCAAAGCCACCTTCGGTTTTGGCTTACCATCGTCGTGATAAGGGAAATAATCGACATAACGAGAACCTCCGCAAGATACTGCGAAAATAGCAAATAGAGCAAAAAGCAAATTCTTCATAAGTGTGTTTTCTTGTTAGTTTTTATAAGATTCACATGTAGGCTACCAAAAACTGCATAATTTTGCGATGAAATTGTACTTTTTTAAGCCGAATTGCTAGCCGAATTGCTATAGGAGGAAACATCACGAGAAGTTCTGCAACAAAAACACTTGTACATCAATAACTTACATTTCACTGTCATTCTTTCACACCAACTTCTCCTCATCATTTGCGCATGTGAAAGGACCTTAAGCTGCTTGCATGTAAATTTAGCAAATTGGTCTTTTGAAAAAATGTAAACTTGATTTTCACTCATGGCTTGAACCTGATCCTTAGTAAAAGCTTTAATTTGCATTGAGCTAAGTGCATCGATTTGATCTGTGTTAAGAGCTTGGACATGATCAACTCTAAGGGCCCGTATTTGCCAGGGTTGAAGTGCAGATACCTGAAAAGGAGTCAGCCATTTGATCCATCTAATATCTAGATTGCAAATCTGCTTTTTTTTTAATGCTCTAACTTGCGGTGTTTGTAGCGCTTGAATTTGCGCTAAAGTAAAGTCATTGAGCTGAGATACTTTAAAAAAAGGGATTTGCAACTCAGTCAAAGAACGGATCTGTCTAATTGATAAGAGGCGAATTTGTCCATACTCAAAGGGTATAGGCCCTTCCAAATAACTTTTGCAAAGCGGGCTCCGAATTCTTAAAGATCGAATCATTCTCTTGGTAAGTAGCGGAATGTCATTCAATGCAATGTCTTGGATAATAGTGCTTGATGAGGTGCTAGATTGTAAAGTGCGCATGTCAATGCTGTAATTTACAAATGATCTGATCTGCATTGACGTCGCAAAATTGCTTAATCCACGCATCACACTGCAATGGCTTTCCTGTGACATGCTCAATAAGAGCGCTCCAACATAAGGAATTGCCGGGAGCAAAAAGTTTTTGCTGCAGTAAGGTGCCAACCTTTGATGAAACAAAATCAGATGAGCCCATTGTTTGGCTCATCATCTCTTCAATTTCGGAGGCAAACATTTCTCCAAGAAGATAGCTAAAGTAATAAACGGGAGCTAAACCGATGTGGTATTTCGCCGCCCAATCGTGCTTGCCGGCTCGATCTTTTGGAGGCGAGATCTTTTGAAATCTGGCCACTAAATCCCACCAGAGTGCATTTAAATCCTGCGTTGGATTGCGGTATAACTCTCTTTCAAAGGCTGTCATGACCAAAACCCACCTACTAAAGATCAGCTGGCGTCTTTGAAGACTTGCTTCGGCATTTTTCATCAAAAGTTCTTTCTCTTTTGAATTCCCTACAAGGCGCAAAAGAGCATTGTGCCGATAGGCTTGCCTGCCAGCAAGAAGCGCCATCGCCTCTGTTGTGATCATATGAGGAGGTGCGCGTAGTAACCATGGCAGCTTATCATCAAATCCCAGCTCATAGACCGCATGCCCAAGCTCATGCAATACAGTCTCAAGCCACTTAATTGAGGGTTCTACATTATTGAGCGTGCGCACATCTTTTTCTCGATCCATATTGATGCAAAAGGCGTGCTGATTTTTTCCTGGACGCTCAAACATATCGCTGCGATCTAATACACTTTGCACATCGATACCAATCGTGTCATAAAAGCGTTTGCTAGCTGATGGAATGTCTACCCCCTCCACCAAAGAATCTAATTCAAGTAGATCAAGCGGGTCGCACTGGCAAAAGGGATCGCCAAAGCTCCAAGGTCCTAGGTTTTCCTTGGAAACACAAAAACGCTTAAGCATTGCTTCATCAAGCGCGCTTAGCACTTTGCTATAAGCCATATCCGATTTTTCCATAAGACTTTGCAGCGTATTTGATAGCCATTCGTCATTGACTTCTTGCAAGTCAAGTTGCATCTGAAAATAATCGGAATACCCAAGGCGTTTGGCAGCTTGGTTGCGCAATTCGACGAGATTTAAGATTTGTGGGGCTAAGACGGTTCCAATTTCTTTAGATACCTTCCACACCTGCTGTCGCCTTTTAGGATCATTTTCTGTTTTAAGAATCGAGAGGATCTCATTTTCTGTGATCGTTTTGCCTTCAAACATGGGTCGAAATGCGCTATACGTTTGAGCAAGCGCAGCTTCCTTATTGGCTATTTCTTCCACAAGGGACTTTGGAATTTGATTTTGCTTAAACTCGCGGATTAAAACATTGAGCTGTCTTTTGAGCAAAGGACTTTTAAGATTTACGTCTTCATCCCATGCCAAGAGCTGCTGATATGTTTTTGCATCTTGAAATAGCATGCGATATTCTGCATCTAATTCCGCTTTTAAATCTGCCGCATCAGATGAGCCCGTTGTTTCCAGCAGCCAATAGGCTTTATTGAGCTGTTTAGACTTTGTAGTGATCGTGGGAATAAATGCTTCAAGAAACTTTTCAAAATGATGTGGCGACATAAAGACTCCCCTTCTCGTCGATTTTATATTGCGAAAGTATAATTCATTGAGAAGGGGCAAGTCTATCAAAAATCATTCCGACGTCCATTTTCGCTCAAGCGATTAAACCTAGAAACGGCAGTGCGAGATAGCAAAGTGATGTAAGATTTTGAGTTAGAATCGCTTCTGGCGGGGATCGACATTCCCTAATGGTGAAGGCGATCCCTGCCAGAAGCGATTATAGCTCAAAAGATTACGTCAATTTGCCGTCGCGGGCTGCCGTTTTTAGGTTAAATACGTCCTAATAAGAGCAAAATAAGTATAATAATTAATATTGTACCTACCGCACCACTTGGACCATATCCCCATCCGGCACTATATGGCCAAGTTGGAAAGGATCCAACAAGCAATAAAATTAAAATCACGAGTAAAATTGTACCTAACATAACATCTCCTTTATTTTATAAAATACACCATACACCTATAGTTAAATATAACACATATGACGATTTTATAAAATATTAATTTTACATCGCTATAGCTTTGTGGTTCATAAATCTCTTGTTCAAAAAAAGCTCATAGAATATCCTCTAGCCGGAGTATAGTGGTTATGAAAAATAAAATCATCTTCCTCGTTGCATTATTTTCTTTTGCTTTGCCTTGGGCTTCAGCCCAAAATCTTGCGGCTCAAGATGCTCGTATACAAGATGCTCGTATAAAGGAATCTAATAGACTAAAGCCTTTTGACATCACCAATCCAAACATACTCATCCTCTCTTCTAATCTAGGAGGGGGACACACATCGGCAAGTAATGCGGCAAGAGATGCAATCTTAGGCGCTAATAGCAAGGCAAACATTGTAATCAAGAACGCGGATGATTTCAGTACAAATCTACAAGATTCATTACAGATGAATATTTATTTGCAGAGTATTCAACATTGTCCGGGTATTGCAAACATGGCGTATAATCATATGATGAAACAAGCAAGCCACTCACTTGAGTATCTTACGAGTCAAATAAAGATCGATGATCTAGTTGAATATATCGAAGAAAATCATTTTACACATATCATTTGCACGTTTTCATGTCCAGCAGCAGCTCTTGCAATTGCAAAGTCGAATGGCAAACTGCAAAGGCAAAAAATAAGTTTTATTGTCACAGATATGGTGGTAGAAGCTTTTCCTTTGATCGCAAAATCACTTGATATGACATTTTTACCTCACAATACGCTAGTAAATGGCTATCTCAATATGGGGGTTTCAGAAAGTCAACTGGCAGTGACGGGAATGCCAATTTCTGACAAGGTAAAAGACCCTATAAATCGCAAAGATTTTCTATTACAGCATCAATTGGACCCAAATATTTATACCATTACCTTAGCAGGGGGTGGTGAAGGAATAGGCAATTTTCCACTCATAATCCAAAGCATAGCCAAAAGTTTTAATCATGAGCCCGTACAAATCATTGTTGTGTGCGGTAGAAACGAACAACATAGCATCGACTTGCGTAAGATCATTAAACGTTATAAATCGCAAGGCGTTACACTACATGTGTTATTCCATAAAAGCTACGATGAAGCTACTTCTTCTTACAAAGTGAGTCTAACGCCTCAAGCCGACCTTTTTGGGTTTATTAAATCCTCTGATTTATACATTACTAAATCAGGAGGCCTTGCACCTTGCGAGGCAGCAGCCATTGGGGTGCCAATGATTTTGCTCGATATCTTCGGAGCCCAAGAAGCGAGAAACGCTAAGTTTTATAAAGAGCAAAACATTGGTTTAGTCACTGAAAATCAAGCGCAAGTGGGTCAGCTCGTCCTAGAAATTAAGAAAAGTCAAGCGTTAAGAGATAAGATGCTGTATCATCAAAATGCATTCGCAAACACTCTCAATTTCAATCCGATTATCGATTTTGTATACAAACAATGAAGCAATCCGAACACGATTTTGTTATATAACACATGAATGTCGATAAACTCAAAATACAAAGTATAGAAAAAAAGAATCCCTCTCTTTTGCCTGAAAATCCCATTCTACGTTACGCATTGCAAGCACAGGCAAAGATGGAAAGGCTTTTATATGAAGAGCCTGATTTTTTAGACGTTCATAAATGTTGCTTGCAAACTTTGCGAATTCAAAGAACACTTAAGGCCATTACTTTGAAGATGTCTCTTAAAGGGAAACGAATCGCTGACCTTGGAGCAGGAGGTGGAGAGCTCACACACCTCCTTAGTATGGAAGGGGCCTTTGTCGATGCCACAGATGTCGCAACAAATGCTCTTAAATATATGCAAGAAAGGAATATCCTTAAGGCAAAAATTATTCACGATTGCCTCCCCCACTCTAAACTACAAGATAGCACTTACGATGTTGTCATATGCGCAGATGTGATCGCCGATATGCCTTTAAATACGCACAGAATTTTAATGTCTGATCTTGCAAGAATGGTTAAAGCCGATGGCTTTATCATCCTCTCAACAGAGCTTGATTTTTCAACGGATTACCCACTAGAACACTTTGAAAATCTTGCCGGCACAGAATTTACAATCAAAGAATGTATCACCTGCTACCACAAACTCTTTATCCAATGCTTAAAGGTTTTAAACTACCTGCCATTGACAAGAAAGTTAGCTAAACTCTTAAGACAAAGTCATGTAATAAACTTCTTTGAAAAAATGAGTAGACTAATCTGGGGAGATAAAGCGATTAGCCACGCGATCTTAATTTGCAAAAGGCGTATGCTTTAAAAAGGCGTATGCTTTTGATAAGAAAAAACGCCGGAGATTATCTTAAGGCATGAGACAAAGCCCTTAAGGCTGCTACATTCCTGTCCTGACCTGGTTCAGGCAGCCTCATTCCATGAGGTCCCCGGCGAATAGACATTATGTCATTAACAAGGTATTCTTTTCAACTCCTATGAACGCAGAATCTTTCATCACTATTCACAATCTTTGCAAACACTTTGGAAGATCCCGACTACCAGCTGCTTTGGATAATATCAACGCCCAATTTATAAGGGGAGAAATGGTGGCAATTGCTGGACCCGATGGAGCCGGCAAAACAACACTCATGCGGCTACTAGCAGCTCTTTTGACCCCTACAAATGGATCTATCACCCTTGCTGGATTTGACACTGTCAAAGATGCTGAAGAGATCCATCAAATCATCGGCTATATGCCTCAAAAGTTTGGACTCTATGAGGATCTTACAGTCCAACAGAACTTAAATCTTTATGCCGATTTAAGAAAAGTCCCTAAAGTTGAGCAAAAAGAGACATTTGAGAGCCTTTTAAAATTCACAAGTCTTTTTCCATTTACAAATCGCCTGGCAAAAGACTTATCTGGTGGAATGAAGCAAAAATTAGGACTTGCCTGCGCTCTCATCAAAAAACCTCAAATTTTAATTCTAGATGAGCCAAGTGTCGGTGTCGACCCGATCTCAAGGCGAGATCTTTGGGACCTTGTCAAAAGCCTTCTTCAAGATCAAATCACCGTCATCTGGAGCACCTCTTACCTTAGCGAAGCAGCTCTTTGCGATACTGTTTTACTCCTTAATGAAGGAAAACTTATCTACCATGGCAACCCAAAGGCTTTTTGCGAAATGCATAACGACCAAGATTTAGATGAAAGCCGCAAAAATACACCTATTACATTTGAAGAGGCATTTATCAAGAGATTGCAAAAAAAACAAGACCTAAAAGCATCTCCTCAATTGGATAAGCGCAAGCCAAATACCCCATACGTCGTTCATGCCAATCATTTGACAAAACATTTTGGCAACTTTATTGCGGCCGATCGCATTTCATTTAAAATCCGGCAAGGGGAAATCTTTGGGCTTCTTGGACCAAATGGAGCTGGCAAATCCACGACCTTTAAAATGCTTTGCGGCCTACTCAAGCCAACCTCAGGGACTGCCATGGTCAATGGTCTTAACCTTCAGACAGCAGCAAGTGAGGCAAGGGCACAAATTGGATATATGGCGCAAAAGTTCTCCCTTTATGGAACACTAAGCGTTTACCAAAATCTTCAGTTTTTCTCACAAGTTTACAACCTAAAAGGGCATCAAAAACAGCAAAAAATCGAAGAGATGATCGATACGTTTTATCTTCACGCGTACCTTAATGAAGATACCGATAAAATCCCTGTAGGATTTAAACAGCGCTTAAGCCTCGCCTCTGCGATTATGCATTCTCCAAAAGTGCTGTTTCTAGATGAACCCACATCAGGGGTTGATCCATTGACTAGGCAAGAATTTTGGCATCGCATCAAAGCCTTATCTCAGCAAGGTGTGACTGTATTGATTACAACACACTTTATGGATGAAGCAGAATATTGCGATCGCATTGCCATCTTATACGAAAGTAAAGTCATCGACATTAAATCCCCTGAAGGTCTTAAGGCGTCCGCAAAAACCGATGAAAACTTACATCCAACTTTAGAAGACGCATTCATCCACCTCATCAAAAAACAAGATAAGATAAAGCAATGATATTTCCACTCATCAAAAAGGAGTTATATCAAATAATCCGCGATCCAAGTGTATTTTTACTCGCATTGTTTTTACCATTGATGCTCCTTTTTCTCTACGGAAACGCAATGTCTTTAGATATTAAGCCGTTAAAAATTGGCATTGCGATGGAAGATTCCTCCCCCCAAGCCCTCGCCTTTACCCTTGCTATCTCCCATTCTCCCTACTTTGACGTCAAAGTTTCAAGACAAAGAGAAAATCTAACGCAAGACCTATTATCCGGAAATATCCGCGGTATTGTCATCATCCCCTCATATTTCACTGCCTTTTTTAAAAACCTATCTCAAAAAGCTCCAATACAAGTGATTGCGGATGGCAGCGAACCCAATACGGCCAATTTCGTACACAATTATGTAAATGGAGCATGGATGAATGCCTTAAAGTCTTTAAGGCCCCCACCTGCTGCTGTGACCATTGAACCAAGGTTTTGGTTTAATGAAGAGCTTAAAAGTCGAAACTTTATCCTCCCTGGATCTCTTGCAATCATCATGGCACTTGTGGGAACTCTTCTTACTGCCCTTGTCATTGCAAGAGAATGGGAAAAAGGGACGATGGAAGCGTTAATGGCCACATCCGTCACAAGTTTTCAACTTATGATCGGGAAATTAATCCCCTACTTTATCCTTGGGATGGCATCGATGACGATGTGCATCTTTTGCATTGAAAAAATATATGGGGTGCCCTTACGAGGCTCATGGTTTGCCATTGAGTTGACGGGCGCTACCTTTCTTTTTACAGCCCTTACAAGCGGCCTTTTAATTTCAACGCTTACAAAAAATCAGTTCGCAGCTGCCCAAGCCTCCATGACCGTCGCATTTTTGCCAGCCTATATGCTTTCCGGGTTTATTTTTGAAATCTCTAGTATGCCAATTACCATCCAATGGATCACCTATCTTTTGCCGGCAAGATATTTTGTCTCCTCTCTTCAAACTTTGTTTTTAGTCGGAGATGTTTTCGATCTCTTGCTTAAAAACATTGCCATCATGCTATTTATGGGAGTTACCCTTTTTTTTATTGCCATTAAAATAACCCCCAAGAGGCTTTGATGTTGAATCGAATCTTGGCCTTAATTTATAAAGAGCTCTTAATGATTTGGCGCGACAAAAAATCGCGTGCGATCATCATTATCCCACCTATTGTGCAACTTTTTATATTCACTTTTGCAGCCACTTTAGACGTTAAAAACGTGCCAATTGGCATTGTAAGAGAAGACGTTGGACATGAAAGCTTCGCATTGATAAACAGGTTTTTAGGATCTACTTTTTTTACTCATATTGTCGATCTTAAATCTAAAGCAGAAATCGCCCCATTTATCGACAATATGCAAGGACCTGTCGTAATTGCTTTTGATGCGCAGTTTTCCCGCAATATCAAAAATCACAAAAACGCCTCAGTACAACTTATTTTGGATGGAAGAAAATCCAATACAGCCCAAATTGTCGCAGGATATATTACAACAATTGTTGAACAGTATAATGAAGAATTGCAAGCACATGGCAAAACGTCAAGCAGTGTCCTTGTTCATCGAAATTGGTTTAATCCCAACTTGCTCTATTATTGGTATAATATTCCTTGTCTTTGCGGCATATTGACAATGGTCGTGGCCACTCTTTTAACAGCGCTTTCCGTGGCTAGGGAAAAAGAGTTAGGAACATTTGATCAAATGCTCATCTCCCCTGCCACCCCTTTAGAAATCATCATTGGAAAAACCTTTCCCGCTATCCTGATTGGACTTATGGAAGGATCTATTATTTTCTTAGTTGGTACAATGATCTTTAAAGTCCCTTTTACAGGCTCTATTGTTCTCTTTTTCTTTAGCTTAGTGATATTTTTGCTATCCATCATCGGTATTGGACTTTTTCTTTCCACTCTTGCAAGGACTCAGCAGCAAGCAGTGCTGGGATCCTTTATTTTCATGAGCCCCTCTATCATTTTATCGGGCTTTGCAACGCCAATTGAAAATATGCCCATATGGCTACAGCCGCTCACCTACCTTATCCCTTTGCGCTACTTTTTATTTATATCCAAAGGACTATTTTTAAAAGATCTACCCTTTTCAATTGTTTTAAATCACATTTATCCAATGCTAATCATCGGAGCTGTTACACTCAGCATTTCAGTCCTTTTTTTTAAATGGCGTGTGAATAATTGAGGATAAAACAAAAAAATGATATACTCAGGTCACCTAAATCCTCGAACGAGGCAAAATTATAGGCTTGTAATGAAACTGGTAGCGGTATTTCTCTCTCTTCTTTTCTTGGGTGTTAACCAAGCGCTATTTGCTGCAGAGGCCACTCAACATACATCAAGAAAAGACACGAAAGATCATTTGCTACTTAAAAACAATCTAAAACAAGCAAAGAGTGGCGATTATTTAGTCACTGAACATGGAAAAAATTATACGATCCTCGCCATCAAAGGATTAGATAAAGAGGGCTTAAAAATTGAAGAAATTTCAGTCCCTGCCGTAAGCATTAAGGGACAACGCTCCAATGGGTCATCTCCATTTTCTTGGAAAAGCTGGCTTAATAGTGGCGCAAAAGGCAACACCTGCCGGATTCTTTATCATATTGATCTAGAGGAAGGTGTGATCAAGCAAGCCTTCTCATTTTCAAAAAATGAATGGATCAGCATGCCTCAATCGCAAAACTTTTTTTCGACCCTGTTAAATTTGCAATTGAGCATGGTAAAAGATGAGGAAAGAAGAAAAATTGGACCGCCACCAACTGATGGCACTCCAGATAGAAGAAAAGTCTGGCAGCCACCACTTATCATCGATGGAAAGGCAGTTGCAAATGTGAGCTTTGATGTCTTGCGCACCCGTTGGCCGGCAGATGGAGGCGAGCTATCGGGAAAAATCATTGAAGTTTATCTTCCTAAAGAGAGCGCAAAATATCCCTCATATTTTCCATACTGGCTACAAGTCATGGGTGTGATCGGCAAGGCAAACTTACGTATCGTCGATTCCGGAAATCTTGAAAAAATGAAACTTTAAAATTAACCTAGAAACGGCAGTTGGAGACGCTAACTTGACACAATCTCTTGAACCAGAATCATTTGCAATGGGGTGGTCCTTCACCATTTGGGAATGTCCCACCCCATTGCAAAGTAATTCTAATTCAAGATCTTGCGCCAATTTAGCATCTCGAACTGCCGTTTCTAGGATTAAAGTAAGGAGTATTCCCTTATGTTAAAAACAGCAAAAAAATTTATACTCCTACTTCTGGGAGTCTCAAGCCTTAGCTTTGCAACTCCAGCACAGGTCATTATCATTCGGCACGGAGAAAAACCAACAGTTGGCAACACGCTTTCAGCTCCCGGATACCAAAGAGCAGCGGCTCTTGCCGCATTTTTTCAAACAAATCCTCAAGTGCTTCGATTTGGCGTGCCCTATGCCATTTTCGCACAAAAGCAAAAAAATGATGATAATTCCATAAGACCCATTGAGACTATCACCCCTCTTGCACAAGCCTTAGGCCTTTCTGTCCACACTCCATTCGTCAGACAAGACTTTAAACAACTAGTAGACCTCATTTTAAAAGAGCCTCAATATCAGGGGAAAATGATTTTAGTCTGCTGGGAGCATTGCGAGATTAGTGAAATGACAGAAAGCTTTGGTATCACCCCTGCTCCCCCTACATATCCGAATGATCGTTTCGATCTCCTCTATATCATCACCTTTCCCAAAACAGGAACACCAAGCTTTTGCTGTGGCTTGCAAAAACTTATGATTGATGATAAAATAACGCTTCCTATAGAATTGATCCCCTTTGGCTGCAATTCACCCCTTAAATAAAGAAATTATCAATGACTCAATTACTTTATCTTATCGCCTTGTTGTTACCTTGCCTCTTATTTTCCAACCCAAAAGACATCTTTTACTCTTTGTCTCATCCTTATCTTAGCCCTGTCCGCAGCGTCGATCGGCTAGAACTCTTATTTTGCGGCAAAAAAGCCCATGAAACAATCAGACAGCTTCTTGGATGGGAGACTGAAACCTCATTTACTCTAGATGATGACGTTTCCACAATCGATCTATTTAGCCTTGAGTATCATCAAGGCAAAGTGGAAAAAGCCTTAACACCGATTTTAAAGGCACAGGCCAAAGCCGGAAAAAAAGTTCGCATCGCCATTTCAAAGCCTAGTATCTCCAATATAAGCAAACGAGATGATCAAATTCTTCGCTCTATTGCATCTGCAGGAGCCAAACTGGAATACTTTCAAAATAACTCGTCAAATCTCGTTGAAAACGTCAATATGATTAATCACGCCAAAGTGCTTTTAATCCAAAAGCAATTCAATAAGGACTTACAATTAGCCAAGCAAGGCACTCTGGTCGTTGGGGGAAGAAATCTAGGAGATAATTTCTATTTTGAAAAATGGGATAGCAAGCTTCCTAACCTCATTTGTTACCAAGACGTCGAGCTGATTGTGTCATCGCCCTATCTTGCATCTGATGCCTACCAATTGCTCAATGCTTTTTGGGAAAGAGAAGAAAATATAATGAAAGCGCCAATCTTCATATCTGAAGAAAATGGTATAGGAGATCCTGCAGACCCATTCACTGTAAACGGCCACGAAAAAGCAAGATTTTTTATGTCTTATCCTTTTGCAGGAAAACAGGCAACTTCATTTATGGAAGTCATCCTTCCTTTAATTGAGTCTGCAAAAAGCTCTATCGTCTTATTTAGTCCTTATCACGCCCCGACTGATGCATTTACCAAAGCAATTGCAAGAGCGTTAGAAAGGGGAGTACAAGTGACGATTGTTTCCAATCAAACAATGGATTTGAGCAACAAGCCAAGCGACAATATGGTATACCAATACTTTCTAAATATCTATCAGAATTTACCGCTTAACCTCTACGTGTGGTCTGATGATGCCTCTTTCATGCATGCAAAAATGGCCACCTTTGACGATGAGGTCAGTTACGTTGGAGGCGCAAATTTTAATTATCGATCTGCCTATCAGGATATTGAAAGTGGGTGTTTAATTCTTAGCAAGACCCTTAATGAAGAGATTAAAGAAATACTGCAAAGTATAACTCCAAAGCTAAAACCCTTTGAGTTTATACCTATCTCGGCCTTCGATAAGGCTAAAATAGGTGTCCTAAGACCCTTTTATTAGATGAACGAGAAATAAAATGCATATTGTACACATAGCCTCAGAACTTGCTCCCATTGCAAAAGTTGGCGGCCTAGCAGATGTCGTTCTTGGACTTTCTAGAGAGCAATCTTGGAAAGGTCATGACGTCGATATTATCATTCCCAAATACGATTGCCTAGATAGCAACCAAATTCGCGACTTAAGCATTGACTATATCGATCTTATGTCGTATTACGAGGGAAAGTGGTTTCACAACACAGTATGGGTAGGATGGATCGAAAATATCAAGGTTTTTTTTATAGAACCACATCACCCCCGCTTCTTCTTTAATCGAGGATGCTTTTATGGCTGCGATGATGATGTAGATCGCTACCTATATTTCTCGCGAGCTGCACTTGAATTTATCCATAAAAAGCAAATACAACCAGATATCCTTCACTTACACGATTGGCAAACTGCAGCTGTTGCTCCATTGTACAAAGCCCTCTATCGCCCTTTAGGTCTTACTAACCCAAAAGTTGTATTCACTTTTCACAACATCGAGTATCAAGGAAAGTGTTCTCCTCAAGATCTCGTAAAGATTGAATTAAATGTCACACAAGATGGGATAGCCGAAAAATTACAAGATAATTTCCAACCCCAAACGATGAACCTTTTAAAAGGGGGTATCGTCTTTGCCGATTACGTCACCACAGTATCTCCTGGCTATGCAAAAGAGGTCCAAACCTCACTTGGAGGAAGAGGTCTTGAAAAGACCGTGATTCAATATGCAAGCAAATTTAAAGGCATTTTAAATGGTATCGACTATTCCTACTGGAATCCTGAGATCGATCGCTACCTTCCCGCTCATTTTTCATCTCGTGAAATGCCGGCCAATAAAAAAGATCACAACACGATCGATAAAAAAGCGTTTATCAAAATGAAATTAAGAGAAGAGCTTCTCTTATCCGAAGATTATAAACCTTTAATCGGATGTGTCACGCGCCTTGTCCCTCAAAAGGGGATTGAGCTAATTAAGCATGCCTTAGAATTTACCATCGCAAATGGGGGTCAATTCGTTTTACTTGGAACAAGTCCCACCCGTTCCATTCATGAAGAATTTCACGCTCTAAAAGACCATTATGCTAATCATCCAGAAGTTAGCCTTATCATGCAGCATCAAGAGATGCTGGCGCATAAAATATATGCAGCTTCCGATATGTTTATCGTCCCCTCAATTTTTGAGCCTTGCGGATTAACGCAGATGATCGCACTGAAATACGGATCAATACCCGTCGTGAGAAAAACAGGTGGTTTAGCCGACACGATCTTTGATGTCGACTACTCAGGAAAATCCTTTCCAGAAGCGAATGGTTATACGTTTGATTTTCCGGATAAAACTGGGATTGAATCGGCGCTAAAAAGAGCCTTTGACTGTTGGTTTAAGGATAACGAAAGGTGGCGCAAAATGATGATTAATGCGATGAATATCGATTTTAGTTGGAGTAAGCCGTGCGGGGAATATTTAGAAATCTATGAGACTCTTCTTGCCAAAAAAAAACCAATCGATCAAAAGAGATAAATGATGAACCTTCCCAACTGGATAACATTATCAAGGCTTATTTTTGGACCGGTGTTTATACTCCTCTACACCGAAGGTCAATCTCTTGGGTTATCTCCTCTTGTTTTAACAAGTTTGTTAACTGTTGTTTTTACCATCACATTCTTAACAGATCTTCTCGATGGGTATCTTGCGCGTAAATACGACGTGGTCACAGACTTTGGCAAGTTAGTCGATCCCATGACAGACAGCTTAGTGACAATCTCCGTGTTGATGACTTTTACGTTAGAGCCGATTAGCTTACCAATTCCCTTGGTCTTTATTTTCATTTATCGAGATATGGTGGTCACGACAATAAGATCCCTTTGTGCATTAGGTGGAAAAGCAATTGCAGCGGGTTTTACAGCAAAATTTAAGGCTTCGATGCAAAACATCGTTTGCTACTTGCTACTTGCTCTATTGTTTTGCCATCAGCTGCAGTGGCTAGCAGAAAGCAATGTTCAACTCATAGCAAAAATTGCAGTGTCTATAGTCGCTTGCTTTAGCCTTTATTCTGGATTTGAATATATCTTTGCCAATTGGAAACAGATCCTTCCCACAACAGTGGGAAGGAATCAAAATTAGATTTTAATTGAAGAAGGGTCTTTTGAAAGTTTTTCCACAATCATGGCAAAGCCGCCGTTGCCAAGTACATTTGCCGACGTGATTACAGGATCAAAAAGGATGTAAAGTGCTGTGATAAGAGAGAGCATTTCGGCATTAAATCCTAAATAGGTCTCAAGAATTGGCAGCATCACGAGAATGCCTCCTCCTGGCACCGCTGCCACCGAAAATTTCGCCATTACAAAATAGCTAGCAAACATCAAATAGTTGACAAATGAGGGCTCTGACACCCCTAAACTTTTTAAGATAGCAAATGCAAAAATCGGGATCGCAAAGCAATCGCCCATTAAATGGATATTGACTGTCATCGGAATAATTGAGCGCGTTAACTCTTTATTTTTAGAGTTTTTTTCCGCTCCTAAAATCGTAAGTGGCATGGCGGCAGCACTTGACATACTGCCAAAGCCAGCAATGGCCGCTGGCAGCATATTTTTCAAGCTTTCGATGGTGTTTGGGACTGAAAAGCGATTGGCGAGAAAGTAAAGAAAAGCGATATAGGTAAAGAC
The DNA here is from genome assembly GCA_013289325.1 of Chlamydiota bacterium. GTDB lineage: Bacteria > Chlamydiota > Chlamydiia > Chlamydiales > Parachlamydiaceae > JABDAE01. The sequence continues at coordinate 7,115 of JABDAE010000034.1, read as the reverse complement.
AGCGGTTGCGACAAGAAAAAAAATGATAAAATAATTGCGCGCGATATACATCATGAGCTGATCGTGCTGCATTTTGATGATAAAACCTGTAATAAATAGAGGAATCAAGTAAAGGATCACTTGAAGAATTTTTTGCACGAGCCTTTCAAGCTTTAGTGAGAGCTGATTAGATAAAGCGGGCATGAATTTCCCAAGTAAGATGCCTAAAATTAATCCTAAAAACATCGCATAGTCATTGCCAATCCATTTGGGGAATGCAATATTCCACGCGGGCTGCAAGGCGAGCCCTTCATTTGGCAAGTTGAGCGATATCTCCATCTTGTAGGCAAGCGTTCCGACAGAATAGCTAAGAAGCGTTGAGATAAAGTTCGAGGCGCAAATCATGGCGAGCATTGCTAAAATTATCTTTGAGGCATGACTTGCAAATGAGACAGCTGTTTTAAACAAAAGGCCAAAGACGACGAGAGGTAAAAAAAAGACGATAAATGATTTAATAGAAAGACTAAGGCCGTAAAGAATCGACTGGTAATGGATGGGGATCAGATCACCTGCTAATTGCACCGATAAAATGATCGCCAATAAAATAAATGGCATTTTATGAAACATGAATGAATATCTCCTTTTGAATTGAGTGAATGGGGAAAAAGTATAGCAAAAAAGAGATTGTTACCGGCTGCTGCCGGTCGTTTTCGTAGAAACGGTTGTAGAGACGAAAGTGATCGTTGATGTTTGGATCATGATTTTGAGTGTACTAATTCATATGTATTTTCATCAAGCCATTTTTAAAGAGAGTTGCTAAAAGCTTGGTCAGCGCACTAGACAACTATTTCTGGATTGGATAAAATCCATGGGAAACTCGAAAAAAAACCTTATTGTGGAGGATAATCGTATGAAAGCAATCAAACACTCATTAGTGAAAATGGGACTTTTGGGAATACTATTGGGCAGCATCCCCTCTTCTTCTCTTCAGGCATGGAACAGAGCGTTTTTCCAGCCATTGAACGACACGTTTTCCCAGGTTGATAATTGGGGAGACAGGGGAAATACCACTTTAAGTATGTATGAAAAAGGGGATAAGATTATCGTAGAGGCGCCACTTCCTGGAATTGAAGAAGCCGATATCGACATCACCTTAGAAAAAGGGGTGCTTGCCATTACAGGCGGACGCAAGAAGAGCGAGGAAAAAGAAAAGCAAGACGAAAAATATTACTACCGCGCTTCTAGTCGTTTTAGTTATCAGGTCGCGCTACCGGAAACGGCAGACCTTACAGACCCTAAAGCCACATTTAAAAATGGGATGATGACTGTGGAATTTAAGAAAAAGCAATCGACTGAGCCAAGAAAGATTCAATTCAATAAGTAAGTTTACACCTTTCGTGAATGAAGAGTTAGGGCTTAAGAGCCCGTATGCGCTTGGTCGTTTCGACAGCCGCAACAAAATAGACTTCTTGCATACATATTCTCGTTTTATTATGTCTATGAGGCAATTGCAGCCTCATAGACATAATACCTCAAGAACAGGTACGGTCCGATCACTTAATCTTAATAATCTCTTTTCTAAGATTATCCAGATTTGTATCTTTAAATGAGGTTTTGGACAACTTCTCATTCATAGCATCCAATTTAGCTAGTTTGGCTGGACTAATGTCTTTTCCCGTCATAACTCCCGTCATAACGTCTTGTACTCCTGAGACGTACTGTTTCATGGAACGGAGCTCCCTTTTTGTGGTTTGGTTAGGAGCTGACTTAAGCGCTTTATCTAAACTTGCATTCCACTTTTTAATGTTAGTAACCTTCAATTGTTCCCTACCCGTTTGTATTTCTGTTGTAACTGCTTTTATTTGACTTGTAAACTCCTTCTTAGAATTAGCTGAAGCATGTAAGCTTTGACCAAATATGAGTGCAGCAAATAGAACCAATGGGATTAATCTTGTTATTGTTTTCATTGTTTATAAGTGGTGGAGTTAATAATAACCACCCTCCTTCTGTTTAATTTTAAATTAATTTTTATAATATTTCAATATAATTTAAATATTTAACACAATAAATTAAGAGATAACTTCTCGAACCATTACAACATCTTCTTGAGGGATGTAATCAAACGAGATCTCTTTGCGCAAACGATAGATCCCTAAGCTATTGACAATAAGTAAAAGTCCACCTGCAATGGCCATCACAGATTGCGCAACAATTGAGGATAAGAACGAAAAGGCCACAAGTACGACAACGGCATATATTTGATACATGAGGCGCCCTTTTGTTGGGCTTAAGTACTCAGCGCACTTAAGACCGACGCAAAAGTAGGCATTAATCGTTGCGTACCCGACTAAGAAAAGAAATAAGGGCATAAAGTAATTCATGTAAGGGAAATACTGCCCGAGCGCTGTCTGCACGATCATGACCCCTTCAAGAGGCTCTTGCCAAACGCCAGTTGTAAGGACGATCATGACGCTTGTTGTGCAAATGATAAATGTGTCCATGAAAATTTCAAAAATCACAAGAGAGGCTTGCTTTTCAGGGATCGTCATACTCGATTCGGCGTGGATGACCGACGCATACCCAATGCCAATATCGCCGCAGTAACAACCTCTTCTTACCCCTTGCGATACCGTCGACATGATTGTGCTGCCGGCAAAAGCGCCTAAGGCTGCGTGGCCGCTAAATGCCGATGAAAATACAGACATCAAGACTTCAGGAAGCAATTGGACATTTAAGATCAACACCCAAAATCCCATGCCAGCATAAAGGGCAACAAAAATAGGCATGAGGGCGCTTGCAATTGTTCCAACGCGCTTGACTCCCCCACTTGCAGCAAACATCACTAAAGATAAAAAGATTGCCACTACCACATACAAGTTTATGTCTAGATTTTTTGAAATACTTGTCGTGACGACGCTAAATTGAAAAATTTCAACTCCATATAGGCAAAGAAGGATACATATTAACTTCGACATCCACGGCTTTTTAAATGCCCTTTTTAAGTAGAACATAGGGCCTCCTTGAAAGCCCCCTTTACCATTGTCTTCTCTATAACGCATACCGAGGTAAACTTCAGAATATTTCACGATCGCGCCGGCAAGTGCCGTCAGCCAAATCCAAAAAAGTGCGCCGGGTCCTCCGATTTGTATGGCGGTGACAACGCCGACAACGTTTCCTACTCCAATGCTTCCCCCAATTCCTGCAAAAAAGGCCTTTAGCGGCGAGACACCTTCATTTTGATGCGGGGATGACTTAAAACAAGAAATAAATGCAGAAATGGCCTGCGGTAAATTTCTTATTTGCGCAAAACCAGACTGCCAAGAGAGGACGATCCCAAGCATGACCACAATGGGAACGCAGATATAGCCCCAAAGCTGATTTTCAAAGCTTAAAATTCCATTAGTGATTGCCTGAGTAATCGATTGATTGAGTGAGTGAGTGAGTGCTTCGTCCATCTTTCCTCATTTTAACGATTTAATAATGAGTGACATTATAAACCATATTAATATAAACAATCAATAATTATTTTGAAATAATAAGCCCTAACGGAAAACTATCTCCAAATGTCTGCTCTTGCTCTAACCGAGTTAACTCACTTTCATTGAGCAGCAAAGATTGCAGTTCATTATAGATGCTAAAATCTTTTAGTCTATCTAAAATAGCATCGATAAAAGGTTTATTGAGATTCACTTGCCTGTACGGCGTTTTTCTCGCCAGCTGTCCAATTAAAGAAGCTAAACTTGTAAGGAATTTAGGATCGTTTCTTGCGATACCGAGCACGTCCAATTGTGTCAGCCTATCCACCCATTTCTCACATTGCTGAACTGGAATGACATTGGCGATAGAACCATGTAATAAAAGGCGCGCGCCAAGCCTTCCTAAAGACCAAATTTCAGCAGGCGTTGCAATCCCCTTGCTAATGCGCTCCATTAGGGCACACCCAAGCTTGATTTTACTGTCATTACTGATCAATTCAAAGGAGGCGATCGCCCTAATTCGCTCTGTGATCAAGTATAGCCCCTCTTTGGACTTGCCATCGATTTGTCCTGCCTTATTGAAGATCGGATCAAACAAAATAGAGGCAAGCTGCGTTTGCTGCCCCTTGTTAAGCCCTGCAGCGATTCTCCTATAGCAAATCCACATTTGAACCATGACCTCTTGCACATGCTTGCTTTGAAAATCTTGTAGCACAATCTTCCAAAATTCTTTAATGCGAAAATCATCGATTGGATATAAATTGCCAGGCCTTAAACTATATCCCAAAGCATTCCACCATCTGATATTATGCTCTACTGTATTTTTTCTAAAAGATGCGCATTTGATCAACGCATCAGACACTGTCGGTAAAATGCTAATCGGAAACTCTTGTTTGGGAATAGCGATCAACTCTTCAAGCCTATTCATCAATTTAGACATCTGTGAGGAAGTCTTATCAGCAAATATATCGCACACTAATATATCGATAGATTGTAAAAAGGTAAGGTCATAAATAGATGTTGATGCATGGGATTGCGTTTGCTTTTGCAACAAGTCAACGCTTTGCATCTCAGCGCCTTGCGCTGATTTGGTTTGAAATTCAAGTTTCCATGTATGCGCGGAATCGATTGCATTTAATCCAATCTCAATGATCCCAATAGTTGTCAAAAAAGCTCTTAGATGCACTTTAATCTTTTCAGTCTTCTGACTTTGGCTTTTTCCATAGCGCAGCACCGTCTGAATGAGCGCAAGAGAAGACATCTCAACTTCTGTTATCTCAACTAAATCACCAGACCTATCTTCAAGGCGCTCTGATGAGGTGAGAAGCTGAAATGAAACCTTTTCGTTGGGTGTGAGTAAAAATTTTAACTCCGACTTAAATACATCTTCTTCACTGCTACCTCGCGGCAGCAAACAAAGAGCGCGCCTTTTTAAATGGCCCAATTGATCCATTTCTTCCACTGCCAAATAGATTCCTCTTGCCATCCCACCCTGAATTTTTATTCCATATCCGCATCTGGCCATTCCATAATAGGCAGCGCCATGGGAAACGGCAGTATCCAAACTATGTGTGGATAGAATTTTTATTTGTAGAGTATGAGGAAACCAAGACTTTATCGATTGAACAATCGCCTCTTGAAAAGGGATTGGTTTCATCGCGCCGCCATTAAAGAGAATATGCGTTGGAATCTTTTTTGGGTATTTCGATAAAAAGTTAGCTAGATGTTTGGTAATAGATGGGTCATCCTCATAGGCAAGTCCCATTGCGCGTATCCCTTTGGCCTTCTTTAAACAAAGCGCCTCATCCCAAGAGTAAGCACCAAAGAAACCACCTAGCAATAGATGTAAAATTTCATCAGAAGTGATAGTCGTCGTCATAGATCCTTGGATGACCTTAGATCCAGACCCTTGCAAAACAATCTGATAACTTGTATCAGTCGTAAGCAATACCTCTTTGGCAAGCTGCGCTTGATGAAGGAGCTCAAGTCTTTGCGTTTGGGGAATATGATGCCCTTTTTCTTGAAACTTATGCTCAACAAATTGAGACACAGCTGCGTCCATATTATCGCCACCGAGCAATAAATGCTCTCCAACAGCCACTCTTTTAAAACCTAATGCCTGTCTTTCTTCAAAGACTTCGATCAAAGAAAAATCAGATGTCCCCCCACCAACATCGCAGACGAGGATTAAATCTCCTGGCGATAGTGCAGTAGATAAATGGTTTTCATTCGTCGCCATCCAAGAGTAAAAGGCCGCTTGTGGTTCCTCTAATAAGGTAAATTCCTTATAACCTGCAAGGCGAGCAGATTCTACAGTCAACGTTCTTGCGATCTCATCAAATGAGGCTGGAACTGTTAAGATAACTGCTTGAGCATCAAATTCGCTTTGAGGATCCCCTTTTGCGATCAAGAAATTCCACACATCTTTAATGTGTTGTAAATAGTAAGAAGAGGCATCTTTTGGACTGATTCTTTGGCTATCGCAAATAGCATCAAGGGGCAACATTTTATCTTTTCGTAAAGCTGCCGGGTGCGAGAGCCAGCTTTTAGCAGAGTGCACGTATCTCGTTGGAGTTTTAACACCTTGGGATGCGGCAAACTGGCCGACAAAGTAGCTTGGCATCAGCTGTGAATGATGATTCCAAGGAAGCGAGAGTGAACCCTTTGGCCACTCTTCTTTAGCAGTGAGGTAACATAAGGAAGGAAGAGTCTCTTTTGATTCTACAATGCCAGCTTGCACAAGCTGCGGAATTTTCAATAATTGAATTCTTCCAAAAGAAGGACTTGTGGTGTCAATATAGGAAACACAAGAATTTGTGGTGCCAAGATCGATGCCGATTATATAACGCATCTGCTAATTTAACAACAGTTCCGGCTGCACAAACGGATACCCGAGATCGCTTGCCACAGATGCATTTGTGACTTTCCCATAACAGACGTTAAGACCCATGCGAAGACCTGCATTTTCTTTTAACGCCGCGACGTACCCTTTATTGGCAATAGCTAAGGCATATTGCGTCGTCGCATTGGTAAGAGCAAGCGTCGATGACCTAGCCGTTAAACTTGGCATATTTGTCACGCAATAGTGAACGACCCCCTCTTCTATGTATGTGGGATTTTCATGGGTCGTTGGGCGCGATGTCTCAAAGCAGCCCCCTTGATCGATCGACACATCGACAAGCACAGCGCCTGGGTTCATTTGTTTAATCATCGCTCTTGTCACAAGGCGAGGAGCAGCTTTTCCTGGTATGAGCACTGCACCCACGACTAAATCAGCATTTTTTACAGTCTGTTCGACGTTAAGTGGCGATGAATAAAGGGTGTTAAGCAACGTGCCAAATTGTGTATCGAGCTCTCTTAAACGCTGAATATCGCGATCTAAGATGGACACATTAGCGCCAAGGCCAACAGCCATGCGGGCAGCTTCCGTTCCGACAATACCTCCACCGATGATGGCCACATTTGCTGGAAGTACGCCTGGCACGCCGCCAAGTAAAATGCCGCGTCCGCCATAATTCATCTGAAGAGCTGTAGCTCCGACTTGAATCGAAAGTCGCCCCGCCACTTCGCTCATCGGAGTCAGTAAAGGAAGGCGCCCTTTATTATCGACAACAGTTTCATAGGCGATTGCCACCACTTTCTTTTCAATTAAGGCTTTCG
>JABDAE010000033.1 GCA_013289325.1 Chlamydiota bacterium | reverse complement strand
ACTAATTATATTGAATCGTGGAAAAGAATCAGAGCATCCAATAATCCAACATCACAATACCAATATTTTACTATAAATAAAGATGGAGTAGCAGTTACAAACTACAAAATTATTTATAGCACAACCGAATCCGAGCGGAAAACACAATCTCTTAAAGAGGTGGTAGCGCGCATGAACAGCTTAGTCACCAGTGGATTATTGACAACAGACGATGAAAAAGCCATAGTCAAAGACTCCATTGAAACTTTGCGCGATCACATTCAAAAAAGAACCTCTCGAAAAGAGCGGGGCATTACCGCTTATTTTAAAAAGAAAATCTTAAAACGTATCGAGTCTAATCTCAGTACAAATATTAAAAAACTTGAAGACCAAAGGCTGGGAAATACGTACGTTGGCAAGTATAAGAATGGGCAATACCAAGGGCCTGGAGTTTTAACTCTTGCAAATGGAAATGTATTAGAGGGTCGTTTTAAAAATGGTAAGCTTCGTCAAGGGATGATTACCTATCCTGATGGTTCTACATATAAAGGAGCTATAGAAAATAATGCCCCTAAGGGACAAGGTGTCAAAATCCTTGCTAATGGTAACAAAATTGTTGGGATATTTACTGATGCCGCTGACTATGTGGGCAAAATGTACGATGAAAAAGAAAAAAAGGTCTATGTTGGACGTTTTCAAGGAGATTGCCTCATTGAGAATAAAGAGGAAAATTATACCGTTTTCATTCCTCATTGGGGAACCTATATTGGACCTCTTAAAGATAAGAAGCCAAATGGAAAAGGAACTTTTCATCATATCGATGGAAGAGTCTTTCAAGGAACATTTGAAAGTAGAAAAATCACTTTTGAAAATGGGGATATCTATGAAGGAGAATTAATGGCCGGTGTGCTCATGCATGGAAAGGGAATGCTTGTTACTAAAAATAAGGACCTTTTTGAAGGGGATTTTGAAGACGGAGAATTTTTAAAAGGAAAAGGGAAAATCCTCTTTCCAAATAACGCAACATACAAAGGAGAGTTAAAGAAACAACTTCCGCATGGTAATGGAAAATTTTCATCAGGGACAACCTCTTTTGAAGGCAAATTTGAAACTGGCCAATATAAGGGAAAACCGATAGACTTTGGTCGGTACAAATACACCTTGTTAGTCTATAAAGATGGCAGCTATTATGTGGGGCAAATGCATTTTGGAGAACCTGATGGCCGAGGGACACTCGTTGCAAAAAACGAAAAACTAAAACGCATTGCAAAGAACGATAATTTTCAGGGAGAAAAGCTTTCAGGACGCTTTAAAAATGGACAACTACTACGTTTACATGATTTATGAAAGTGACGAATCTTAAAATAACCTCCATTTATCGACCATTCGTTTGACACTTGAGGGGAAACCTTGATCATCTTTATGAAACCATCGAAGAGCATGCGATTCGTCATTTTGAGTGAATTTCTCAGTATTGGCCATCAATAAAAAGCGAATATCTAAATGTTCGTGCTGAAGGTTCTCATGATAAGGAGGGATGGTGTGGATATCGATATCGAAAATGTCTTCGCTTAATGGGACAATATCGAGAATTCCAGACTCTTCCTGAGCTTCTTTAATGGCAACAGCCAGCACATCAGGATCTCCATCGCAATGGCCACCGAGTTGAAACCAGTCGCCAAGCTTTTTATGATGCAAAAGTAGAACATGAGTTTTTGATGGGTTGAGAACCCAAGCTGATGCTGTGAAATGCCCTGTTAAGCAACTTCTCAAAAAACAGTCCGGATGCTTTTCTAAAAAGGCGAGCATTCGCTCTTTGCAATCTTTTTCGTAAAAGTTGTTAGGAAAGTATTTAAGTAGTTTTTCTTTTAAAGGTTTCATATGATTATCTATTCATTTTTTTGTTTTGACCAACCCACTGCAAATGATTCTGGTTCAAGAGATTCATGTCAAGTTAGCGTCTCCAACTGCCGTTTTTAGGATAATGCTAATTCAAGCCGACGATCCATCTTCCCTCTCCTGTTATAGATAATTATGTATAAAACAGAGATTTATTTGCAAATTTGCGACGCAAATACGACGCAAACATCAAAAATAATAACAAAGCTGATGGAAACCACTAAAATCTTGTTTGGTGCTGAAGTGAGACGATGGTAACGATGAAACGATTTAACGATAAGGTTTTTTTGGATGGTCAAAACGATACAGGTTCGTCAAACATTTTCATGTCAACAATACACTCTTGATTGTTTTGTAATCTTTTCCATTCCAATTTTCCTTAGTAGGCATAAAGAAATTGCAAAAGACAACAAAACTACCGAAAAAATCCAGCAAAAGTAAGCAATTGACGCCTGAAGAGTTTTGAACTCAACGCAGAGACGGAGAGTCGGAGAGACGCGGAGAAACAGGCTATAAGCCATTGACTACCCTACACCATCCATCTATAATAGTCCAGGACCGCCTAAAGTTCTATGTACCTCAATAGCTGCATCAAGCACATGCTCTGACAACAAATTTTCAATTATCTCTGCGTCTCTCCGGCTCACCGCCTCTGCGTTAGTCATAAAATACCTCGATCTTTTTGGATATTGTTCTCATTTTTTTGTTCTTGAAAGAGGAGAGTATGCTGAAAACTTTAATTACGCAAGAGGTCTATTACTTCAAAATTTGGATTTTCTATTTACCAAAAACCAAATTTTGAAACACTTTCGGTATATACTCAAGCCACCTGAAAGCTGGAAAATTTGACAAGGAGGCGGCGCAATTTTTTGGTCTGGAGCGAGCGACCATTGCCGTCGGCAAGGCGCGAGTGAAGACCAAAAAAGTGCAGCCAAGCCGACGTCGTCAAAATTCCAGGATTCAGGTGTCTTGAGTATATTATTTCCAGTAATGTGTCTGCCCGCTAAAGCGCTTAGCGATCCATTTGGGCCAACGAACGCTTCTTTGACCAAGCGCATAACCGCAATATTTGACAATCGTTTGCAAAAAGGCATATGGAAGAAGCTCTTTTTTCTCTTTCCACGTCTTTTTAAACAAAGAACGCGTATATTCAGCCCCGCGCCTATGATCTCCTTGGCTTGAGCAAAATAAGTGGCGATATTGTTTCCTGGCATAGCCCGTATCAAAGTGCCTTCTAAACTCTTGCAATAGGGTATAACCGTGAGAGTGCTTGACCATTGCCGCTGCGACGTAAGCCACTTTTCCGCCAATTGGCAAAAGCTTGGCGACAGCGACAGTATCTTCCCCTGATAAGACATTGTCAAAGCCGCCTATCGCATCTAATGCAGAACTAACGTAAGCTGCACACGAATCTGAGCAAAAATATGTATAGATGCCATAGGTATCGATATCCTTTACGCTGCGCAGATGGCTTGTCTTAGGATAATTAAACTCCCTTGCAAATGCTTCAAAAAAATTAGCGCCCTCATGGGGAAGCTGCCTTGCGTAGCTAACAGAAGCAACACCTGTTATAAGAGGTAAAACTAAAGCTTCCAACATCTCATCATGAGCGGGATAGGCATCAGGGGTCATCATCACAACTATATCTGTATTTAAATGGCGCCTTGCCTTCTCGCGCGTAAGACCATGGTTAAACTCATCTGTTGGAAGTAAGAGGATATCAGCTCCTAAGCCCCTTGCCACTTCAACCGTCCCATCGTTAGATGTGGAGTTGACGACTAAGACTTTGGGTTTAAGCTTTGAAGAAAACAGCCTTGGTAAACAAAATGGAAGTAAATCTTTGGCTGCATAGGTAATCACAGCCACCCCAATTGAGGGAGCAATCCCCTCTTTTGGATTATAAAATAATGGGAATTGCGTTTCATACATGATTTTACTATAATACAAAATCCACTTAATAGCACTAAAGAGAAAAACATGCAAAATCAAATTAAGATAGGCGATCGCTTAGTCGGGCATAATTGCCCATGCTTTATTGTGGCAGAGCTTTCGGCCAATCATAATCAAAACTTTCAAACTGCATTAGACACTGTCGTCGCAGCAAAAAAGGCAGGAGCCGATGCGATTAAACTTCAGCACTACACCCCAGACACCATTACATTTAATAGCAATAAAGAGTGCTTTCAAATAACTCAAGGTACGCTTTGGGATGGCACCACCCTCTATGAACTATACAAAAGAGCATACATGCCATGGGAGTGGACAAGTGAGATCCAAAGGGTCGCACAAAATGAGGGTCTTATTTGCTTTTCTTCCCCCTTTGACTTAAGCGCTGTCGATTTCTTGGAAACATTTGACGTCCCGGCATATAAAATCGCCTCTTTTGAAATCACAGATATCCCTCTCATCGAATATGTGGCCTCTAAGGGAAAGCCTATCATCATTTCAACAGGCATAGCCACTCTTGCCGACATCGAGCTTGCTGTACACACCTGTCGCTTGGCCGGCAATGAGCAAATCGCTCTCTTAAAGTGCTCTTCTTCATACCCAACGAGATTAGAAGAGATTAATCTTCTTACGATCCCAAACTTACAAGAGACATTTCAAACAATAGTCGGGTTATCCGATCATACCCTCGATATTGCAGTGCCCATAGCCTCCGTGGCCCTTGGGGCCAAAATTATCGAAAAGCATTTTATTCTCGATCGCTCCTTAGGCGGTGAAGATGCCAGCTTTTCCCTGAATCCCGATGAATTTGAGCAAATGGTGAGCGCAGTGCGCAATGTGGAAAAGGCGCTAGGTGCCCTGACTTATGAACTGACAGAGAGGCAAAAGAAAAGTAAAGAGCACGCTCGTTCCCTATTTGTTGTCCAAGATATGAAGCAAGGAGATCTCTTTACAGAAAGTAACGTGCGCTCAATTAGGCCAGGATGTGGCCTTCATCCAAAATTTTACAACGAGATCCTTGGTAAGGCAACAAACATGCACATAGAGAAAGGCACCCCATTAAATTGGGGCATGATTAGACCTCTTGCGTAATAAGACTTCTTTCGAAACTCGCTTTGGTTGATAAAATTTGGGATTTTTGTGCAGATTTGCTGCAAAATTTTGAAAGCATGTGTATACACCTGGCTCTAAAAATTTTGCAGCAAAGATGCCAAAAAGCATGAGTTTAGCGACCAATGGAGTTTCGAAAGAAGTCTATTAGCTAACGTCCCACTCCCACTGGCGAATTTCACTTAAAGCAATTTTATCTATCTGTTTGGCAATATTTTTATGTAGGCGTTGCATTTTATTATAATCTGAAAAGTAATTGATTCTCTCCATCAGCTTTGCAAATTCCCCTTGGCTCTCAAAACGCCTTTGAAATGCGGCATAATTTTTATAAAACTGATTGATTTTTTCTAAATTAGAGGCCAATTTGTCTGCCTGTATAACAACTTCTCGATATAGCCGATGGATTCGATTGTACTCAGAAAAATAGTTGATCTTCGATAAAAACTGTACCAAAGGGTTTTTCATCTTGAATTTCTCTTTGTAATTGTTGTAGACCTTGTTAATCTTGTCAGTCACCTGATGGTTTAATGCTTCGTCACTCGGACCGATCACCCCTACAACAATCTTCGTAATCTTACGGTTGAGCATTCCCTTTAAATCTTGCAATGTATCTAACTCTATGGATTTGGCCCCTTCTTGCGGGACTTCTTCCCAGACCTGCAATGTTTCACTACTTAATGAGAATTTAACTACATCACTCATATAACCTCCACATATTCGCATGTTTATATTTATTTTATCATTTAGTTAAATATAAACACAAATTAATAAAAAAACAATTGATAATATAAAACACAAGCTATAAAATGAAAATAGAACCTTGTGTTATTTAAATATTGGAGGATATATGAAATTCAACAAAACATTATCTATATTTATAGCTTCGGCTACATTGCTAGTTCATGAAAATGCGTCAGCTGGTTTTATTGATGACCTTAGTGATTTATGGAATGGCGTGAAGAAGGAAGAAAAAAAAGTAGTTAAAGTTATGAAGAAGGAAGAAAAAAAGGTGGTTAATGTTGTGGATAAGGATGTAATTAAACCTGCGGAAGAAGCTATAAACGGTACTCCAGCAAAACCTGCTGCTTCAACACCTGCTGCTCCAGTAAAACCTGCTGCTCCAGTAAAACCTGCAACAAGTAAATAAATCCATAGATAAGAGAAACTTTGAAATGCAAAATGAAAAAAACAATACTGGCCACTTTAGTGGTCAGTATTGTTTTAGGAAGCTGTAAGAGATCTTACCAGCTGTTGTTGTCGCGTTGACGATATCCGCCGCCGCCGCCGCCACCGCCGCCAAAACCTCTGCCTGCGCCGCCGCTTGGAGATCTATCGCTACGATGTTCTCTGCGCTCGCCAGCAGGGCGCTCTGTTCTTTCTTGAGCAAGGCTTACACGCATATTGCGATCAAGGTGTAGCTTTTCATTCAGTCCATCAATAGCAGCTTGTGCTTCTTCGGCTGTGTCCATTTCTACGAAACCAAAACCTTTAGATCTCCCGGTGTGGTCGGTGATGATCTTGATCGACACGACTTTGCCAAAAGCTTCAAATACTGGTTTAAGGGAATCTTCGGTAGCTTTCCATGACAAGTTGCCGACAAATAGTTTCTTCTTCATTCTAAATTCTCCGTTTGGATAAAAAATTGATTTATGCACAGCTCTAGAGGCATTGCAAGAATGCTCACAACCTTACTATTGTTGTACACTTCTTTGGATTATACATAATGCAACACTTTTAGTACACTTAAATTTGCAAATACAGATCTTTTTATCTGTTTGGGTTAAAATGGGGTCTTGGCTGAGCAACGACAAATGCCGCGACATCAATTGCCTCCTCCTCTGTCAAAGTTGGCTGACCAAGAGGCATATTATAAAAAATGAATGAAGAGGCCATATCAAGCCGGTTCATACCAGCGCCATCATTAAAAGACTGATTGCCCCAAAGCGGAGGGATGCTAGTAGCTGATGGTCGCTCAGACCCTTCCCCATTTTCGCCGTGGCAAAGAGAGCAGTGTTTATGATACACCTTTTCACCATTTGCAATATCACCTTCATGTTTGGAATCTAAAAATTTAAGGCCAAGCCATGGATATTTCCCAAGTGAGGCCACCTCATGCGATATCCACTTAAAGTAGGATACAAGAGCATCCCTTTCTATCGAATCTTCAGGCAGCGGCACCCCATTTAAACTTCTTTTAAAACAATTATCGAGCCGATCGTTTAAAGAGATCATCTTATTATCGCGACTAGAAAAGCGCGGATATACCTCTGTCACGCCAACTAAAGAGATCCCGCGGTTTGAGCCGCCAAGGGTGTTTCCCGCATTGAAGTGGCAATTATTGCAAGATAGCGCGTTTCCGACATTTTCAGGGCAGTGCTTAGCCGTCTCTTCCATGATCTGATAGCCATACATAATCATGTACAGCTTAGCCTCAGGCGCACACTCAGGATCAACTAAATCAAAATGAACTTGATGCGTTTCACTTGTGCCAGTAGGAGTTGCAGATGCATCCTTCACTGCTGCGTAATATTTGCCTTCTTCATCGCTTGTATTTGTCTTAACATGAGTTTCACTCAAATGAAGCGTATGCATGAGCCAAGCAACCGCACTTATAACAATTGCGATGATAAAAGCTATAAGAGAATTGAACATATAGTGACTTAAGATGCTTTTTTTCTAAATGGAGCTGTTGCCATTTTTATTAATTTCATCAAACACGCAAAAAAACCGTATCCTACAATGATGCCAATAAAGGCATAGACCCCTCCTTCTAGTGTAAGAGGAAGTCCCATTGAGTAGTGATGCCAAGTACTTTTGAATGTATTAAAATTGAGATGCAAAAGAAAAGCGAATGGCTTTTGCAATGCATTGCTATTTTGCAAAGTATCTAATGCATGCAATAAGCTGTTCCAACGCTCTAAAGATGCGCTCATGAGCTCTCCTTGCCTGGCAATATCGGGATCTGTATGACTTAAAAATCTGGTAATCAGCTGCTCTAGCGATTTACCCGAAAGAGTTGCCGATTGTTTCATCGACTCCACTTGCAACTGAAGTTCTGCCACGCGCCCTACAAGCTGCTGAGAATATTGTTGAATGAATAATGGCATCTGAGCAAAAACAATAGCGAAGACGACCGCAAAAACGCGATCCAACATAGCCCCAACCCATTTTAACATAACTTATCCTTTATGATATTTAGAACCCTTAAAAAGCTCAAATGAACGATAAATTTGCTCAATTAACACAAGTCTTACAATCTGATGAGTAAACGTCAATTTTGATAAGCTCACCATCAGATATTTGCCTTTAAGGGCTTGAGGTAATCCCAAAGGCCCTCCAATCACAATTGTAAGACGGCACCCCGCCTCTTGAAGTTGCTTTAACAAAAATGAGGAAAATTGCAAGCTATCCAACTCCTCACCAAGTGGATCTAAGCAGATCAAATGAGACGCCTTTAAAGACTTTGCGACAAGTTCATCATCTGTCTTACACCATACAAACTCAATTGAGGCTACAGCTTGTAATCTTTTAACATATTCACAAGTCGCCTCTTCAAGCCATTGCTCCTTGGTCTTATTTACAGATAATATACAAATTTTATACATGTCTTTTCATAAGCTTTGCAATTGTTCGCTTTTCATCCCTTTCCTTAATCGTCTCTCTTTTATCTACCGTGTTTTTGCCTTTTGCAATTGCCAGTTTAACTTTTACCCTGCCATCTTTTAAATAAAAGCTAAGAGGAATAAGGGTAAGACCCTTTTCTTGTGTTGCCACTTTAAGCTTTTGAATTTCCCTTTTATGCATCAATAGCTTTTTTAAACGGCGCTCTTCGTGGTTATGGACATTGCCAAAGCGGTAATGAGAGATGCTGCAATTGACAAGCCAAAGCTCCCCTGCTGTTACTTGGACATATGCCTCTTGCAAGCTGCCTCCATGATCGCGAAGCGATTTAATTTCGGTTCCTTGCAAGACAATGCCCGCCTCGAATGTATCGATAATTTCGTAGTTAAATGTCGCTTTCCTATTGGAAACGAGATCTTTTGACTTTGAATCGCTCATAAATGAATAAGCACACCCTCACTTTTTTCGTTCTGCACAATTGTTTGCAGCTGCCTATAATTTATCTTGCCTGTCCCCATTTTAGGAAGCTCAGGCAAAACCTTTACACGCGATATTCTAAAAAGATTGCTATAGCCTGCTTTCTTTAAGGCCGCATTTGCTAGCTCAACATCAATATTAACTGTTGAAAAGAGGTAAAGTAAAGGTTTTTCGCCAGGAACTTCTTTAGAACAGATTGCAAGGCTTAAAGGCTGATCGCTACTAAACTGCCCATTTTCAGGCACACCTTGCAAAATAGCCTCTTCTATTGCGACAAGGCTGACCATTTCTCCACCAATCTTGATAAAGCGCTTTAAACGCCCCAAAAGGGTTAAAAATCCATCTTCATCCAAAACCCCCAAATCGCCTGAATTATACCACCTCTCCCCATTGATGATAATAAATGGATCGACTTGTGATGAGATCAAATACCCATTAAAGACATTTGGCCCTTTTGCCAAAATAAGGCCTTGCTGTCCCTCTGCAAGCAACGCTTTTGTATCTGGATTGACGATACATAGTTCAACGCCAGGTATTGCCTTGCCAACGCCTTGCTGTTTTCCATTTAATCGATTCATCGTAAGGACAGGAGAGCATTCCGTAATCCCGTAACCTTCTAGCAAAATATCCTTTTTGCCGAGATTTTTCAAACTTAAAAATAAGTCGGCACTGGCTTTTTCTGCCCCCGTCACACAAAGGCGAAGGGACTTCACATCCTCAACTGATGCCAACTTTAGCATTGACCTAATGAAGGTGGGTGCGCCAAGTGTAATGGTCGCCTTGGCTGCTGCTAAACATTTTACAACCCTTTTACCATCGGTCGGATCTGGCGTATAATAGACTCTTGCACCGGCTATTAGCCCTAATATTCCACCAATTGAAAAGCCAAAAGAATGGAAGGGTGGAAGCATGCTTAAGACAATATCGTCAGTATAAACAGACATCACCTCAAGAGATCCTCTTAAATTACTTAAAATATTCTTATGTGATAAAGGCACCCCCTTTGGTTCACTTTCCGTTCCACTTGTAAATAAAAGTACTGCCTGATCCTCTTCATGAAGAGAGGCTTTCCCAAAAGAATTTAAAATCTTTTTTACAGTCGATTTAGACAATAAAAAGGCCTTTAACTTGTCCTTTATCGTGATGGTTTTGGCTATATCTTCAAGTATCAAAAACTTATCTTGAAGATCATCAAAATCAAAATTTTTGAGTTTATCAATAAATGCTGAAGAGGAGATCACAACTTCTGTTTTGGTGAGGGTCATGATGTACGCAAAATGGCGAGCTCCTACAGTCCAATTGATCATTAACGGGATTTTCTGAGCCATTTGGCAAGCCAAAATCACGACGTTTACAGCAATGCTTGCCGGAAGCATTATGCCTATATAGAGCCCTGGCAGTTTGTCGATATAGTTTGCTAAAAGAATAGCTCTTAATTTTAACTGGCCATAAGTCATGACTTTAGAAGTGCGATCAGCTGCTGCGATCCGCCTTTTTGAACGAAAGCATTGTTTTAAAAAAACTTCAGGAATCGTTGTGCCTTTAGGAATCGATAATGGACGGTGTTCCATCTTCAAAAACCACTTATCGCTTAAACCAAACCCTTCAGCTTCATCTCCTTTGGACTTAATGAGTAAAGCGGCAAATGCCATGACTTTTGCAACCGTTGTCAGCTCAGTTGATAACACAGCTGTTACATTATAGCGATCTTGTAAAAAGGAAATAAGGTCTGCTGTATCTAACGAGTCTAGGGCTAAATCATTTGATAATGACATATTAGGAACAATTGACTCTATCGGCATATTGGATAAAGCTGACAACTTACGTTTTACATCCTCTTGAATATCGTGAGAGATTAAATTTAGAGAAATCTCATCATCTTCCACTTTAGCTCTTTGCCTTATGGGTAGATACTTTTCTCCCCACATACTGTATGAGACTAAGATTAAAGAATCCCCCGGTAAACTCCCTATTTGCTTGGATAAGCCATCGGCAACGTTGTACCATTTCTCTAATGCTTGATTGAGTTCAAGGCGCGTTCCATTGCGTGGAAACCCTTGTGGCTCACTTGCAAACTCTATGACGATTTCCCTTCGAGGAGTAAAGTAAATAAAATTTTTTAAGAGAACTTTTAGGGCAAAAAGAATTTGAGAGGGGAGCTCTGATGTATCGGATACAGCGCGAGAAAAGGCGCTCCCCCAAAGCCCCTTCGTCCTAATGAGGACAATATTGCAATCTGGGCACTCTTGTAAAATTTGATGAGTCGAAGATGCGCCGCCGATCGACTCATAACATGTATGTTTTGCCCTTCCCGATGGATAGAGGAGAAAATTTTCCCCCTTCTTTAACCCGCTGATCACTTCAGATAAAACCTTGTCTCCCTTTTTTTTCTTTATTGGATTGACTGAAAGTTCAAAATCTGGCACAGAAAGAGCATTAATCATTGGCATGATTGCTTTAAAAAAAGGCTTCTCATAGATAGACTCTGTAATAAGGGGTCTTGCGGGGATTTTGTCATGTAGCACAAGCCATAAAATAAGGGGATCTACAAAAAATGTGGGGTGATTGGGCAGAAAGAGAATTCCCGCTGGTGTATCAGCACCCTTTAATTTAAGCTCATCTAGCCCTACAATGCGTATTTTGTAGCGCAACCTAAAGAGCCATCTTAGCCAGGAGAGCCCGATAGAAAAAAGAAATTGTTTTATCGACATCATTTGGGACCTGGGCAATAATAATTAATAAAAAAGCTAATATACTCGTTCCAGTTGAAACCTGGAATTTTGACGGCGTTGGCTTGGCTGCAAGTTTTTTGTCTTCGCTTAGCGCCTTGCCGTCCGGCAATGGTCGCTCACTCCAGACAAAAAACTTGCGCCGCCTCCAAAGTCAAATTTTCCAGCTTTCAACTGGAACGAGTATATATCAAAAACAAGATTTATTGTATTTAAAATGAAAAAAATCTCACTCATCGCCCATCGGGGCGCCTCAAGTCTTGCTCCGGAAAACACTTTAGCCGCATTTCAAATGGCAATCGATTTGAAAGCCGATGCCATTGAACTCGACCTTCGCCTCACAAAAGACTTGCATCTTGTCGCATTGCACGATGCTTCTTTAAAAAGGACAAGAGGCATTGCTAAAACGATCCATCAGCTCACATTAAAGGAAATACGCGCTTTAAACCTAGAAACGGCTATTCAAATTCCCACCTTGCAAGAAATTTTAGAACTTGTAGGGACAAAAACCCGTTTAATGTTGGAAATAAAACAAGGTGTTCATCCTCCGCAAGTTATTGTAGATGTATTATTTAATATTCTCACCCATTTTCCATCTCCAATTGCAGGCCTTGTCATCGGCAGCTTTTCGATCGGGGTCGTGAAACTGATCAAACGCAATGAAGGTAAACTTACTTGCATTCATCCGATCAAAACAGTTGGCATTGTCGAAAGAGCTTCTTGCATTGCTCCCTTTCTAAAAATAGGTGTCGATATCTTAGCTGCATGGCATCCTTTACTGCCTTTAGAAGCTCACGCTCGCGTATTGCCTCAAGAAATCTGGGTATTTACAGTCGATGAAAAAAGACTTGCCGAAAAAATGATCTTAAATGGCGCCACCGGAATTATCACCAACAACATAAAGATATTTAATTGAACAATCTCATGTTGACATGTAATATTAGATATTATACAATTTGATTTATTCGTTAAACTAATAATTTTATGGTTCTACTATGACATATGTTCAAAACAGCTCACAAGTTAGTGTAGATCCACTTGGTGGATCTACAGCTGCGCAAAATATTGCCCAAAATTCAAGCGGATCTCTCGGCACGCGTACCATATTAACAGAAAAAGACCTGGAAAAAATTGCGTCCAATCGCTTAAAAATCGTTATTTTTCATATTAAAAATATTGTCTACATTATTAAAGTCGCTATTTATTCAAGTCGCTCTGACTTTCAAAGAACAATTAAAGCAGATAAAAAAAACTTTCTTACTTACAAAACTGAGCTAATTGGGATTGTCATTTTAAAAAACCCTACGACACAAGCTCACTTTAATGAGTTATTGCAACAACTGACGACCCTTCAACAAACTACTAAATCCCCCTATATCAAGCGCTATATCCAAAACATCCAAGAAAAATTAAACGGGTATCAAGTAGAAGAAAGAGACGAGCTATCAGTAACTCAGGACGGCGCCTCTGAACATGAATCAACATCGAGTTTAACTTCAGAAATAGACGACCAAAAGCAACAGCCACTTGCAACTCCAATATCCGATGATTCCTTTATTATACATGCTAGCTCCGATATGGATGGCCTTACAAGAGGTAAGGCCCAGGCTACTCCTTTTATCCCATATCCCCGTTATGCCATGACACCACGTGAGGAAAAAGCGCCGGCTTCACCCAACGATGAGTTTATCGCAGGAGCAGCCTTTGCAACTCCCTCAAAGGAAACTGTGGATCAAACGCTTTCTTACGCAACAGATGTCGCTTCTGCAGGATCCTCCAACCAAAGGCTCCTTACTGCAGTCTCCCTTCCAGATCCTATCTCCTACCGCCATCCTTATTTTGTCGATGATTTTGCATCCAATCTGAACTATCAACATTTAACCGATGAAAAGAGAGCCGAGTTAAAAGGCCCCAAATGGACAAATGCAAAGAGGATTCAATTAGCGACATTACAAAGCCTTAAGATGTGGAAGGAAGAAATATTAATGACTTATGAAGTTTTTGTAGGCTCAGGAAAAGCTCTTAAATCAACTTTGCAAGAACAAGCATTAAGCGTGCCAACACCTACTAAACCATCCCCTTCAAATAGAGGGGCTGCCTCTCAAGCTTCAGGATCAACTTCAACGCTTCCCCCATTACCACCTAGTGGAAAATCGGCAAAAAAGTGGCGCTCCACTGACCCAAAGCTTATAGAGCATCGCCCACTATCTCATAGCAATTGTTTGGCAGCAAGTGCTGCCACAGCGGAACTAGAACATCGAGCTACTAAAAATGCCTTGCAACATCTGTTATTTCCACTCCACCCAAATCTTGTCCTTATGTATGAAGATGTGCCAAGCCAGATGGAAAATGTTGAAGTGATAGAGAATACCACAATTATAATTACTTTCCAAAAACTAATCCAAGATATTACAGATCTTGAAAATGTAATCATGAAGGCCAAAGAAGCACCTTCAGTAACAAAACAAAAAAAAACGCTTAGTGAAGCTGAGCAACAAAAGCTTGATACATTTAAAAAAACAACAACGGGGCTACAACGAGCTCATCTCGCTTTTAAAAGTCTCGTAGAGGCTCATAATGCCCTCGTAACAGAAAGTAATGAATGCTGGGACAAAATTGCAGCCTTAAAGATTGTTCCCCATAATGAGAGCGACGATAAACGCCAACAAAGAACACAAGCAATATGCGAGGCAAATGCCACCTATACGCGTTGTCAACAGAAAATGGAGCAGCAAGTAAATCGCGCAGGATTGTCATACAAAGAACAATACGATCTGGCTTTGAGTGAACGGCAAAAACATGTGAAATTAGCTCAAGAACTTCTTAACACCTCTGAACCAGATTGCTCAACATTAATCGATACCCTTATTGAACAATGCAAAAGCATAAGGAAAGTACATAAAGCCCAAGTTGTGCAACATGCCCACCAAGAGGGCGAGGTAACGGCCGGCCCGTCTACTGCACCTGCTAGCCCAGTTGCCTCTCCCATCGCTTCAGGCCATAAGCCCAACGGTCGGCGCTAATAGACCCTGATCGACCTTTAACCTAGAAACGGCAGTTCGAGATGGCAAATTAATGCAAGATCTTGAATTAGAATCACTTTGCAATGGGGTGGGACATTCCCAAATGGTGAAGGACCACCCCATTGCAAATGATTCTGGTTCAAGAGATTGCGTTAAGTTGCCGTCTCCAACTGCCGTTTCTAGGTTTAAGCCTCTTCAGAGTCCGAAAGCGTGGAAAAAGGCTTTACATCCTCATTTGGTCCAGGTCCAAAATGGATCTGAGGCATCTGCGATTTAAATTCAGGGCCTGGACCAAAGTGAATATTTTCACTATCAGGACCTGGACCAAAGTGAATGGCGCTTGTTTGCGCGCTCTCACTGCTCGCTTGCTTTGTTGAATGGGCCTGTATTTGTGGTCCAGCAAAAATAACTGTAGCTAATAAAATGGCAATATAGGCTTTTGATATATCTTGCATGATAGTTTTCTCTCCTCTTGTTTATGGGATAATTCTAATTTGTAAGGGCAAGTTCGCCTTGACGTAAAGCTTTTTTTCGGTAGCGATAAAAAATGGCAAGGGGGCAAATACAGAGAATGTTACCGATAACAATTGTCACTAAATATTGCAGATGGCTATCGTATTGCACATTGTCTGGTGGAATAAAGCTTACGATAATTGTCGCAAGTGAGCCAATTGCTCCAAGTAAGCACACAAGCCATATCCCAATTGTTTTGCCCGGAATCTTAAATGTGTCTTTCCGATCTTGATGCGTGTAATGCAAATAAAGAGCTGCTGCAAACATAAGAGCGTACATGATCATATAAAGCTCTGTGCTAATCGCTGTTAAAAACCAATAAAACGCCCCGACATTTGGTTCAAAAAGAAATAAAAAGCACATAAGCGTCACAATAGTTGCTTGCGCAAATAAGATATTGTAAGCGACCCCATCTTTATTTGTTTTTGCAAACACGGCAGGCAAAAAACCTGACTCTGCAGCATGTAAAAGGCCCTTTGCTGGCGAGATAAGCCAATTGATTAAAAGACCAATTGAGCCGATGACAATGAGACCCCCTACAATTGGAGTAAGAGGCTCTAAATGGAAAGCTTTAAAAAAACCATCGACCATTTGCATGACACCTGAGATTAAATTGATCTCTTTTTCAGGAATGACAAACGCAATTGCAAGTGATCCAAGCGTCATCGAGAAGAAAATGAAAAGACATGAAATTAAAGCTGCCTTTGGAAAGTTGCGCTGCGGATCTTTAATATCATTGACATGCACGCCTGCAAGCTCCATTCCGGTAAAGGAGGCCATAATGGCAATGAGTGAGACCCAACTCGTCGATGAGTTAATGGGTGGGACAAAATCCTTTAAAGCAAAGGTAATTTGCAACGGTTCTCCCTTCAGTACCCAAATCGCCCCAAGTCCAATCAAAAGGCAAAGGGGAACCATAGATCCAAATAAGCAGCAAGCATTATTCACTATTGCCGAAAGGTATACCCCCTTCAAATTAAACAAGGTCAGGCCCCAAAAGACAACGAGAATAAATGTGATCAAAAATGTTTTATTTTCGACGAGTCCTGGGTGGATGAGGTACCCAAGTGTTCCTGCAATAAAGGAGAGAACTGTAGGATACCAGATGACCGTATTGACCCATTGCAACCAAATGGCCGCCATCCCCATCTTCTTTCCAAAAGCGCGATCGACCCAGTGGTAAATCCCCCCAGTTTTAGGAAAAGCCGAGGACAATTCAGCTGCAACAAGTGACACTGGGATTAAAAACAAGAGGGCTGCCAAAATAAAGAAGAGAATCAAGGAGCTTCCAAAAAGAGCTGCAGCTGGCAAGTTTCGAATGTTATCGATGGCTGCGATCATCAATATCACAAGCGATCTTAACGGAATTTTTTTATCCATGAAATGTTCCACCTGGTTAGATGTTTTGGTATAATTCAATTTGCAATTTTTGATACAGAAAAATCTTTAATACCTACAACTTTTCTTGACAGAAAATAGGTCAATGTATACACAATAAGATTTAGAACAACAAAAAAACATAATAAATGATATTTAACCCTAGAAACGGCAGTTGGAGACGCTAACTTGACACAATCTCTTGAACCAGAATCATTTGCAGTGGGGCGGTCCTTCACCACTTGGGAATGTCCCGCCCCACTGCAAAGTGATTCTAATTCAAGATCTTGCGCCAATTTAGCATCTCGAACTGCCGTTTCTAGGTTAACAAGATAAGCAGGCATACGCATCAGACTAACTTGAAAAATCGAACTTAAAAAGTTGATATATAAAATCTTAAAAATAAAAATAGCTTTTTAATTGCACAGAAACCCTTTTTTCACGTTGTGTTAACAAGCAAATGTGATTTAAGCAAGGGGTCTAAAACAGGCAAGAATGGGAATACCACCTAGCAACTATAGAAACAGTGTAGAACTGCGCGAGATAGCACTATCTGTCACTGATCAGCCAATTCCTCCATTAGAAAATCCATCTCCTGAATCGGAAATTCACACTTCATTGGTTCCAACGTCGCAATCTCTAATTGAAACAAAAATCCAACAGGCCGATCAATATTTCAAGCAACAAGAATTCGATTTAGCATTAGATCGTTATACTGACGTGATCATCACTGCTGAAAAAGAGAAATCGATACCCCCTCTTGCTTACGCCTTGCGGCAAATTGGGCATAGCTGCATGCAAAAACAAATCTCGCAGCAATATAACATATTCAGGGACAAATATCGGAGGGCGCTCATTTTTATAAACAGTGCATTAGCTCTTCAATTACAGCAGAAAAATAATAATCTAGTGGTGATTAACCACATTTTTGAGGAAATGATCGATATTGAAAAAGCCTTTTTAAGAAACATCCTGAACATCCCTAAAGAGAGGATCGATCATTCTTATCAAGATTATTCTATCTTAAACAAAAGAGAAAAGCTCTCTAAAATACGCCACAAATGGGATAATGAGATAAATGTCATTGGAATCACTGAGGAAGGGGCATTTATCATGCGCAAATCACACTTTGACATGCAATGGTTTACAGAGGATATCGTTCGATTTCTAAATGAATATGTGGAAGAAATTTTCCAAATCATGGGGCCGCCGCCAGGCCAATATGCCATAGTCAGCATGGGTTCATTGGCGCGAGGAGAAATATGCCCATTTTCTGATTTAGAGTTTGCAATTATCGTAGATCAACCTAAACGAGATTATTGGGTGCAGTTTTCTCAAGTTTTAGAGATGAAAATAATTAATCTCGGTGAAACTGAGTCTAAAGTTTTAAATCGAGGATACGAAAGTGCAATGCCTAAGGGATTTAGCTTTGATGATGGCGGAAACACACCATTAGGAAAGCAAGGTCAAATAGAATTGATTATGACTCCTCAAGACTTAGCTAAGACACAAAATGATCGTTTTTTCGAAGAAGATTTTGTTCTCTCGAATGCCTTAAATTGTCTTGGAATGATAAAGGGTAATGCAGAGCTTCTTCATCAATATGAAAACTTTGCCAATGTCTATCTCGAACAAAAAATTTCCCCTTCCTTGTCCACGAGGCAAAAACGGGCTAAAGAGATGATGATAGATCATGTCAAACAATTTAAAGTAGAGCTGAATAAAGAAAGAGAAAACTTAGCTTTATTCAATGTAAAGCAGGAATTATATCGTTTACCGAGTATGATCCTCATCACAATAGCTTACTATTATGGCTTAAAGGAAAAGGGGACATTAAAAAGGCTTAGTGAGTTAAATAATAAAGGTCTCTTGAGTTCTGCCTCTCTTAAAAAAATATCTGAGGTTATGAATTTAATCTTTTACTTTAGAGTTAAAGCGCATCAATTTTACAACATGGAACGAGAAGACTTTCATCACACAACAGCTTTAGAATATGCCAAGGGTGATAAAATCGTATCAGCTACTGATCCAATAGATGGGACGGCTATTCTTTGCTTTAGTCACGCTGATGTTAAGGCTTTACGAGACATCATGCAAGTGAATATCTTGCTGGCCCATTTTGCAGAAGACTTTTGCAGTATAGATGAAAAAGAAGCTTTTAATAGATTGAATAAAGGCTTGCTTAATATTAACGAGGAAGAAATTACTCCTATAGCCGATCAAAATAAGATCTCTGATTTAATGAAAAGCTTCCAGATCAATTTGGCAGTCAATCCAAATAACCCCAAATCGCTCTATGATATGGGCGTGCTGCTCTACAAACAAAATCGCTATAAAGAATCTTTAGGCTATATTTTAAAAAATTATCAGATGTCAAAAGAAGAGCTTTCACATGTAGGTGGAGTAATTGACGTGGGGGGAATCAAAACTATCACTGAAGAGGATGTCTTTTCTTTTCATTTGCAAAATGTTCAAATGCTTTGCCAAATCTATTGCTGTTTAAACGATTTTGAAAACCTAGATAATAGTCTGCAGGAGATGGATGAGGTTACAAGCATCCTGGAAAAATATCAAAGTATTTCGATTTATCTTTGCTATTTAAATGTATCTGATGCCTTATCGGAAAACGACAATAGGTGCGAGCAAGCAAAAGTTTATCTCAATAAAGCAGTGAGATTTTATCTGAAGCGGTTTCCAGATCTCAATGTTACAGCAAATATTGAAGCCCATAAAAAACAGCTCAAAGAAGCAAACATTCCTAGTTTGTGTAAGATTTATCACCTTTTTACAAAAGCTTGCCGCGACGTAAATGAAAAAATGAATCATTTACAACTTTGCTACAATTACGCTTTACAATTATTTGGAGAAAATCATGAAGAGACTCAAACCATTGTTGAAAGTATGGCTTATCTTTTCATTCAAGTCGAAAATACCGAACAAGCCATTAAGTATTTTCTTTTAGCTTTGAAAATTTCACGAGCAATCCATGTCACAAATCATGAATCCATGTCGCTTTATTTAAATAATTTAGGATCTCTTTATTTATCAATGGATGAAAATGAACTCGCCTTAAAGTTTCTAAATGAGGCCTTGTCAATTGAGGTAGATCTATTTGGAAACGCCCACCCTAATTTGATTATCAAATACTTCAATATTGGAAGAGCACAAGTTGCAATCGATAAAATACAAGAAGCGATCTGCTCTTTTGAAAAGGGGATTGAAATAATTAAAAAGACTGAGACGAGTAATAGAAAAGACGCGATTCCCATCTACATGCTCCTCTGCCGTCTCTATCTATTTAATGTGAGTGCAGTAGAGAATGCTCTTTCTTATTTAGATGATGCTTTGAGCTACTATAAAGAAGATGAGGATCATCTTGATCCACAAGACACTAACTATAATGAGTTACTCTATTTAAAAGCAGTAGCCCATAAACATAAGGGGGAATTTTTACAAGCGACGGAAATGGGGATAAGAATGCTCAAAAGACATAAATTAAGTAAAGGCGTTGAAGGAGGAGCCTATTCCAATCTTTGCATGCAATTTGCAGATTACGGTTTGAAGGCCGAACTTTATGAAGATGCAGCCCACCTCTTTGAAGAAGCTCTCGCTAATCCCATGAGAGACTTCAATAATCACATCTTGTGTTTTAAGAATTTGTTTACAGCTTACAAAGCCGCAAAAAATTCTTTAAAAGCTTTTGAAACAGGAGAAAAGCTATTGACATTTTTGGGAAACCACAAGAGTATCTCTTTTGAAGGAAAATCTGTTTTAGTGCAGGATATGGTTCACATGGCAAAAATAGGCGGCAATGAGGCAAAACAGCAACAATATTTATCTTTGCTCTCCTTATTACGCCCTAAGTCCAATAGCCCAGATTTATTTGCCAATATTGGCGAAATCTACAATCAAGTAAGCACCATTTCCCTACAACAAGGAACTCGATTGATTAATTATAATGTACAAGAGATAAAGGCTCATATTATTTCGCAGCTGCAACTAATCGAACAAATTGAAACTGAAAAAGGGGAATTCGCCATGGAGTTAATCCCCCACCTCGATAAGCTAACAGAATATTGGGGTTTGCTTGATGACCATAATAAGCAAATGGATTGCCAAGAGCGCGTTTTATTCATCATGACCCATCATTCTGCAATAGCCGTATCGCGATTGATATCCATAGCCAAACAGTACATAAGTTTACAACAAGCAGACAAAGCAATTCCCCATCTACAGCAGGCAGTATCTATTCTAGATCAAGAGCAAAGTGATAAAGCAGATTTATTATATCTACTTCATATTGCCTATCACAATGCTCGTCAACCTATTCAGGCTAGAGTTTTAGGATTGGAATTTTTAAAGCTGCTTGCTCATACTAATAGACAATCAGATCTTCGCTATGAATCAATAAAATCCGATGTGCTCCTCACTCCTAGCGAACTGATCGATATAGAAGGCAATAATACGCCTTCTTCTCCTGCAAATGAGGAAGCCACTTCAAAAGTAAAATGTTGTTGTCTTATTTTGTGAAAATAAATTCAAGCTTTCAACTGGAAGCCAAGCGTTTTTAAAAAGGATTAAAATGAATTTGAATCTTCTTGAGCATACTACCATTTTTTCATTTTTATAATTGTTTTGTAAACATTAGTTGACTTATTTTTATAAATTCATTATTATAATTTTTTTATAAAATTACATAGAGGTCACTATGGCAGCTCACGGCGTTCACCCTTCTTTTTCATCAGTCGCAGATCAATTCATGGAAGCTTTCTACCTAGGAGATACACCAACTTGCACAGGCTTAGCAGACTCGCTCATGCAGCAAGAAGGCTCTGTTATAGATGGAGTTTTAAAATTGGCCTTAGAGGTGCTCAAGCAGCCTTGTCAAACAGTTAACGAGTCGCTATCAGGTCTTGTAACAAATTTAGCGACGCTTCGAAGAGCAATGCTAAGTGCTGACGAAAAAGCAGCAAAAGCTGCAATGTGCTTGCAAACGAGTCATGAGCCAGTTCAAGAAGAGACAGACGTTTTAGCACTTTGTATTGTCCCTTGTATTGTCCCTTGTATTGTCGCTCGAGAAGAAAAGAAAGTGGACGGTATAACTGTTTATCGCACAAAATCACCTAATTATACAGGTTGGACCGATGCCAACAATACGCCTCATGGAGAAGGGGTTTTGGTAGGTGAGGGATTCACATACAAGGGGGAATTTAGAAAAGGTGCACTAAGTGGACAAGGAGAGTGTACCTTGAAAGCGACGGTGAATGGGAATGAGATGATATATAGCTTTAAAGGACAGTGGAAAGGCACAGACGCTATCAAATGCACATGTTCTGAGTGTCTAAAAGAATTTAAGGACGCAGATATTGGACTCCTTCATCTCCATGCCAATCTTCATGCAGGGGATTTAAGCATCGCGCTGCTATTTGAAGTGGAAACACAAATAGCCGGTGGAAATGCACTACAAGCTAGTCAGTTGCAAATCGAAATGGATACTTTGCGAGAGGCTTTGGAGCAAGAAGAAAGAACTCATACAGAGGTAATGCAAAGCTTTCCGGAAAAGGACCACCCAATAGAGTTTGATCAGGAGTTTGATCGCCACAGGCAAGCCATTAAGTCACTTGAAGAAAGCTTGAAGAGTTTAAGTCGCGAAATTTACGAACAAAACGAGATATTTCGACAAATCTCTGCGATGGATATGTCTCTTTCATAATTCAAAGAGAGTTGACTTATCGAAACTAAAATCCCTTGCCTCTGGCTGTGCCCGTGCCTCCAACCTATTACCCATATCTTTTCTATCGCTGCTGCCTCAGCTCTAATTTTATTTCGCTTCTACCCCACATTCCACGTCGCTTCGCTCCGTTTCATGCGGGGCTGCTGCACTGAAAGCGGCTGCCGCCGCTGGTCACGGCAGTGACCAAAGTGTGATAGCCCCGCATGAAACGGAGCGAAGCGACGTGGAATGTGGGGTTACAAGTAGTTGATAATCAAGCTGCGGTAGCAGCGATAGTACACATATGGGTAATAGGATGGAGGCACAGGCAGAGGCACGGGATTCCAGTTTCGAAAGAAGTCTATTGATGACACGCCTTAATGAATAGACTTTGTATCGCGAAAAACAATAGAGGTGAAATGGGTTATGTATATATGGTTGTTTGTGTATAGAATATCACGGAAGAAATTCTATTTCAAAATGAAAAAAAATTAACCTTTGTGATAGTAGAGCGTATAGATTTTTTAAACGACAATCAACATGTTTTTTCGCGATGTTATGAACTTTGGAGTTGAAGAAGAGACGGTAAGCAGAAAAAAGATTCATCACCAAACGACAAAAAAACAAAAAAAACAAAAAAAACAAAAAAAACGCTTGCATTTTATATAACGATGTTATATAATGAATTATCTTTTGACTTTGACCGGGAGTTGCCGACTGCATTCACAATGCAGTTGTAGCAAGTAAAAAATAAAAACAAAAATGAAAATAAGGAGAGATGATCATGAGTAGTACAATTTTAAGCCAAGCACCTTTTAGTTTATCTAATATTATTAAAGGAGCACTTATAGATGAATTTAAGGATCTGTATGCTGAACATCTTAAAAAAACTCACAATTTTGAGAAGCCAGACTCGCATTATTCACATGTTAAAAAACTCACGCTATCTGATGAACAACTAGGCTTTACAGAAGAAGAGCGCACGGAATTGAATCGAATCTGGAGTGTATTTGTGGAAGTCAGAAAGATTGAGTATAGTCTATGTGATCAAATCCAAAAAAGTTTTTGTGACCTTTTGGAATTTGGAATTACAAAAATTTATCCAATCCAAGGTATTTCAAATATAGAGGATGATAAAGTATCATCGCTTGCTAGATCTTACTTTAATGCCTTGCTAAATGAAACGCATGCTAAATGGACAAAGAAAAAGATTGATCCAAGGACAACGGTTGATAACGCTAAAGCGATTGTCTTTAAAGAATACATGCCAAAATTAACCAAAGCACTCAAGCAGGCAAATCAAGGGTCTGCAGTGTGGCTGCAAAGTTTGGATGCGCTTGCTGATTTTATGAAATCAGATCTTGGCAAGAAACTATCTGCCTTGGAAATACA
>JABDAE010000032.1 GCA_013289325.1 Chlamydiota bacterium | reverse complement strand
AAAATCAAAAAAAACAATGACGATTTCTGAGATGGATGAGGCGATTGAAAAGGCAGTATCAGAGAATTGCAATCATGATTAGTGTAGATACCAACGTGTTAATAAGAGCTGTACTTGAAGATGATCTTCTTCAGGCTGCAAAAGCAAAATCCTTAATGAAGGAAGCTTCTGAGTCAAAAAAATTATATGTTTCCTCATACGCTATTCTTGAAATGGCTTGGGTTTTGAAGGTGAAAGGACAGCCTATCGACAGGCTTTAGGGATCGTTAAGAAATAATTCTCACAGAACTTTAATTAACTTGAGAAATGCGTTGTAAAATCAGTAAGATAGCGCTCTTCATTGAAGAAAAGTCGCCACTTAAAAATTCTTCTTTGTTTTGGATATAGGGGCCTTTTGGGAGATCTTCATGTCTAGAAATCACCTTCTGAATATTTTGTAAAGAGACTTCTGGATGACATTGAAAGGCATATGTTTTTGGAGAGTAGCGAATCACTTGCCTAGGACACCCTGGGCTTGTTGCAAGAATTGTCGCCTCTTTTGTAAGTCCTGGCATATATTGATGCCAATGCGCGACATTTAATGATGGAGGAAAATCTTTTAACACGGGATCCTCTTTTGCTTCCATTGTGAAGGCTATCGGAAAAATGCCGATTTCTTGATGGGGGCTACGCTCTGTTGTTTGCCCATACGATTCCCCGATAATTTGAGCCCCAAGGCAAAAGCCTAAGACTAGTTTTTTATGGAGAATGGCCAGTCTAACAAAACTAATTTCTTCTAAAATGAAGGGATATCGTTCTTTTTCTAATAGGCACTGCGATCCTCCCATGATCATTAACCAATCAAATTCCTCCATGGAAGGAAGTTTCTCTCCTTGGAATGGGCGGCAGTAGGAAAGAGAATGCTCTTGATCTTGTATCCAGGACACAATGTGAGAGCTTAAATCAAAATCGGAATGCGCAATGCATAAAATCCTAAGCGTTGAAGTCTCCTGAACGCTCCTTTCTTGGGTGATGGGGATATTAAAGGCTTGAGTGAATACGCTCATTGTTTACGTCTTTTTAATTTTTATTTCTATGACATATGTACGTTAATAAAGCGCCTGTCCCGATTATAAAGGCAAGTAGTACAAAATAGCCAATTTCCTTACTATATGGCATAGTGCTAAATACTTTAGCGAAGTAACTAGAATTGGGAGATTCGATCATAGGGAGGAAGATGACAGCGATTGCCACGGCAACGATTTTCAAACCTCCTAGAATTTCCTTATTTTGTTGCTGCTGTTGCTCTTTTGCCTTTAGTGCCTTAAGAAGTGCTTAGTTTCTATCTGTTAGTCCTGCTGTAGGTTGCATGGCCTGTTTTCCTATAATCCTTTAATCTCTTTTTTTACAAAAAAGCAAAGAGAAATTCCTTGCCAGTATAACTATAATCATTCTAAATTGCAAGTTAGAAACCGCATATATTTACGGGCCGTATATACCTTTCGTCAATGAAAAGTTTGATTGTAGAAAAATTAACTTGACGATATAACGACAGTATGACTTTTTTGACTAACCAAGATCGAGTTCAACTCAAAACTCAACATAAACGAGAGCGAGATAAACGCATCTGCGATCGCATCAAGGCGATCCTGCTCACCGACGAAGGATGGACATCCCAGCAGATCCGGCAGAATCCATGCTTGGTCAGACGTTAAGGGGTCGAGTGAGGGATAAATTTAGCCCGATTGGAAAAGGCCTTGCTCAAATTGGCAATCCTGATTTGATCGTTACCCATGCTCCTACAAATTGTCACGGATGTGGGGCAAACCTTGGTCAGGTGGATGGTGCTTGCGCTGAAAAACGTCAAGTTTTTGATATTCCACTACCCAAGATTGAAGTAACAGAACACCAAGCTCTGGCAAAACAATGTCCGTGTTGTGGAGAACTAAATAGAGGTGTTTTTCCAGAAAATATTAGAGGACCTGTTCAATACGGAGAGAGGGTACAGGCATTAGCGGCTTACTTTGCCCACCAACATTTTATACCTGTTGATCGCGTATGTCAGATCTTTGAGGATGTTTTTGGTATTGCTATTTCGCCGGGCACCTGTTCAAATGTAGACGAAAGGCTCTTTCGACAGCTCGAATCCTTTGAAAGCGGTCTTAAAACATATCTGCTGGCAGCACGAGTTTTACACTTTGATGAAACAGGCATCAGATGTGAGAAAAAACTTCGTTGGATGCATGTAGCTTCATCGCAATTGGCGACCCTGTATACAATCTTTTTATAAGATTAGTTATAGCGGAAACTCCTGTAAAGCTGATGAGTGTTTACAGTTATTTAATTTATATATAAACTTATGTTAGTGGTTTAATAAAAATAAATAAACTGGAGTTTGTTATGGCAAGTACTGCACCATCTGATCCGAACAGTTATTTGAGTTCTCTTGAGAGTTGGGTAGCTAAGGCAGCTGAGGCGTCTAAACCGAAAGATCAGCTGGATAAGGATGAATGTGCTGAACAGATCAATACGGTATTGCAATCAGTGCTTATGAATAAAGACCAATTAGGAGAGGCGCAACGTCTTAAATTAAGGTATTTGTGCCTTTTGTTAAAGGCAAGTGACGCAAAAGGGCTTATTCGAGCGGATCTTATCAGCAGTGTTGACGAGCTGAAATCAAAAATCCTTATGCCATCTGACCAGACGGAGATAGTCATTCACACTAAAGATGGCGATGTAAATATTTTACGTGAAAGCATCAAAGGTCAAAGCGAATTTTTTGACAGAATGTTAGAAAGGGGTCAAACATTAAATCTTGGGGATGTCTCCAAAGATTTGATTCTTAAGTTTGTCGAATGCCTTGCTAAGCCGTCTTTGGATTCCTCTCATCTTTCACCTGAAGAGACTTTAGCTTTACTGGAGTTTAGCGGTAAATACCTATTAGACAAGTTCAAAGCTAAGTTGATGAGACCTTTGTTGCAACATCAGTTGATGAGACCTTTGTTGCAAAATCTTGGGTGTGCGTTCCAAGAAAAGCAAATAGGCTCTCCTCCCAATACAGTGACTAAATACATCATTGCCGCGGGTGAGATCGGGGTTTTGACTGACGATATTTGGAGGAACGTTGGCCAAGATCTCCCTGTTTACGTAGGAGTACATGGTCCTGGTGAATTAAATGAAGTTTTGCAGGCGCGCCAAACGTTAGACATTAAGCTGCCCCTTCAATTGAAGTACGATGGCCTCTCAATGGCGGAAGAAGAGAAATTAAAGGCTGACGCAGCTGTCCAAGGAATCAGGATAGAGCCATATCTTGAGAGGGGAGAGGCTGCTGCTCTAGCCTTGCAAAATCTTGGGTGTGCGTTCCAAGAAAAGCAAATAGGCTCTCCTCCCAATACAGTGACTAAATACATCATTGCCGCGGGTGAGATCGGGGTTTTGACTGACGATATTTGGAGGAACGTTGGCCAAGATCACCCTGTTTACGTAGGAGTACATGGTCCTAACGAATTAAAAAAAGTTTTGCAGGAGTGCCAAACGTTAGACATTAAGCTACCCCTTCAATTGAAGTACGAGGGTCTCTCAATGGCGGAAGAAGTGAAATTAAAGGCTGACGCAGCTGCCAAAGGAATCAGGATAGAGCCATATCTTGAGAGGGAAGAGGCCGTTGCTCTAGCCTTTGGAGCCGAACAGTGGAAAGAGATTTTAGGAGTCACCATTCACGACGCCCCGGAAATTCCTGGTTATTTTGTGGAAGATCTAAACCGTGCTTGCCCTTGGACACCAGGGAAAACAAAGGCTGAAACACACGAGCTTTTTCTCGTTTCAAACGTAGACAATCATGGGAATCCCCTCAATTTTCAGGCGCTAAATGAACTCATGAGTCCTCACATGCCCCATTTGCCGGAGGAGCCCAATAACCCGGGGTTTAGGTTAGTATCGGATCTGGTTAAAGAGTTGATGCAGGCTAAGGAAGCTAAGCCAATAGAGGGGCCCTATTGGGTTCTGATGCCCACATCCGTATTTGGAAAAAGTAGAAACCCGTTATTTGTTGTTGTTGATAAAAAAGCAATGAGTGCTCTTGAGCATTTTCCTGTCCCGGAAAAAGATCACCCTTATGAAATTCCAAATACCAGGGAGGCGACCATTCTCAATTTAGTTGTATTTCTTAAAACGAGAGATTTTGCTTTTGGTGGAGGATATGGCGATAATCTGTACCATACGTTCACCACAGATGAATTGATTGGTCATCGCCACGTCTGTATTGGAGGTGGTATGTCAGCCGCATGGCAAGGCCTGCCCCAGCCTGGCCTTTGCGCCACCCTCGAAGACGAGATCAATCCGTATGACTACGTCGGCCTCGCGCCGCGCCGGAGGTCCTAGGTCCTTGGCTTATTGGTGTACTGGCTTGGTTCTTGAAATTTGGTACTTGGTCCTTGGCTGTGCGCGATTTTCTTTGAACCTAGAAACGGCAGTTCGAGATGCTAAATTGGCATGAAGATCTTGAATTAGAATCACTTTGCAGTGGGGCGGGACATTCCCAAGTGGTGAAGGACCGCCCCACTGCAAATGATTCTGGTTCAAGAGATTCATGTCAAGTTAGCGTCTCCAACTGCCGTTTTTAGGTTGAAGCAGTTTCGGCATGTTCTTTTCCATTTAGCACCCAGTATGCATTTTTCACGTCGCTAGCTAGCCCGAGTTTCCGAGTTATGAAACGGCGTCTATTAGACGTCTGTTGATTTCCTGTCAGCCTCTTATGGAGTTCGTTGAATACCTGGAAATAAGTCAAAATGAGAGTCAAATGAGCAGATACACTTGATTTTCATTCGTTTCATCATCGCTATGCTGATGGCATCTGTATAGGAAAACTTTTGATCTATACTCAGGCCACCTGAATCCTGGAATTTTGACAGCGTCCATTTCATCCGCGAAGCGGAGGCAGTATATATCTTAGCTCGTGCAACAAAGCATCTTCATATAAGCTTTCTAATAGTCCAGGACCGCCTAAAGTTCTATGTACCTCAATAGCTGCATCAAGCACCTGCTCTGACAACAAATTTTCAATTATCTCTGCGTCTCTCCGGCTCACCGCCTCTGCGTTAGTCATAAAATACCTCGATCTTTTTGGATATTGTTCTCATTTTTTTGTTCTTGAAAGAGGGGAGTATGCTGAAAACTTTAATTACGCAAGAGGTCTAATGATAGAACAAGACAAAAAACACCCTCACTTTGAATTGACAGGAAGTATTTTGTCTTGTTGTTTTGAAGTGATGAAAGAACTTGGACCGGGACTTTTACCATCGTTGATCTTGCCGTAAGAGATAACTTTGTTTCTATCATGGTCTTTGGCAAACTTTTGAATTTTCTTGGGTATAGTCCTTCCAGCTTTCAGCTGGAAGGACTATATGTAAGAAGACTGGATGTGATATGCCTGGCATATCCAAAGGTGCAAAAGATCGCAAAAAAAATGGAAGATGAACTTTCCTACAAAATAATTGGCGCTGCAATTGAGATTCACAAAGCCTTGCCCCAATCATCAACATTCTTGCTTTTCAGCCACTTCTCTGATATAATCCTGGAAACGGACTAGTCTCATGTAAGGAAAAAGCGATGCCTCTTAGCAAATTTTTGGATCCAAAAAATGATTTAGCCTTTAAACGAATATTTGGAACCGAAAGAAACAAGGATATCCTCATCCATTTTTTAAATGATATTTTCGCAGGAGAAGTAGCTCCTATCGAAAAAGTTGAATTCATGAAACCTATACAAGAACCGGAAATCGCCTCGCAAAGGGTGAGCATAGTCGACATTATGTGCAAGGCCGCAATAGGTGATCAATTCATCATTGAAATGCAGGTTTTACATGAACCGGGTTTTGAAAAACGGGCTCAATTTTATGCTGCAAGGGCCTATATCGATCAAAGACAAGCGGGGACAAAATATCACGATTTAAAACAGGTAATCTTCCTTGCCATCACCGATTTTACCCTTTTTCCAAATAAACCCAGCTATTTAAGTCATCACCATGTTTTGGATAAAAAGACCTTGGAAAGAGATCTAAAAGATTTTTCATTTTCCTTCTTGGAACTGCCAAAATTCAATCACACCATCGCCGAGCTGCACACGATGACAGAGAAGTGGGCCTATTTTTTTAAGCATGGAACAGAGACATCCGAAAATGAGATGCTCCAAATTGCAGGTCAGGATATTATCATTACAAGGGCATATGAAGAGCTAAATCGCTATAGCTGGACACCTGAGGAGCTGCGCACCTACAATTCAATCGATATGAAGAGAGAAGCTGATGCAGCTATTCTTCAAGGCGCTCTTAGCCGAGGTAAAGAAGAAGGTTTAGTTGAAGGGTTAACTAAAGGTTTAGCCGAAGGATTAACTAAAGGTTTAGCCGAAGGGTTAACTAAAGGTTTAGTTGAAGGTGTTAAGAAAGGTGCTGAAGAAAAGCAACTTGCCATCGCACAAAAGCTCTTAAAGAGTGGTGAATATTCAATCGAAGAAATTGCTGAAATAACAGATCTTTCCCTTAAGCAAATCAAAGAGCAAATCTGAGCCGTAAATAAGACAAGAGCTCTAGCTTCATGTAACGGGGCAATTTCATTCACAGATTTATTTCTATGATTACCTGATCTTCCACTACCAAGTCAAGACGATATCCACAATCAAGCATGACATCTTTATAAAAAATAGCCTCTACACAAGCTAATTGATGACACGTCTTACTGATCCCATTCTTTTTTCTATCGTTTAGTTCAAAGCATAGACCGATTCAAGACCACGGTAATGCTCTTTGTAATCAAGTCCATACCCAATCACAAAATCGTCACTCTTGATGTCAAATAAAGCATAATCGGGTGTAAAAACAGGCACTTTGTCGCTGCATCTTTTTAATAAGGCTATAGTGACGATACTTTTGGTTTTTTTATCTTGAAGACTCTCCACAACAGCTTTAAAAGTTGAACCTGTATCGCTGATGTCATCTACAATAATCACATGTTTGCCTTCAAGATCCAGTTTGTCGATACCGGAAATCGTAAGTTCGCCGCGCGTAGTGCCATTTTTGCCGTAGCTGCTGCAACTGATGTAATCAAGTGTCGCATCGGATTCAAGAGATCTCAAAAGATCGGCTGCAAAGCAGATAGAGCCTTTCATTATCATGACAATCGCGATGGGCTCACCCTGGTATTTTTGGTCAATTTCGCTGCTAATTGCGGCAATTTTGGCGTCGATGTCGGCTTTAGGGACGACTAGGCGTAAATCCGCTTTTTTTACAATCACATCTTGCGCTTGAAGCTGCGTGGCTAATAAAATGAGTGTCAGTAACTTAATAAAAAACATCAGTAGTAAACTCCAAATAATATTATTATAAAATCTTCTTACCTTTTGTAAATAAGCTCTTTGACAAGCGCTTCCCCATGAGGGGTGATGTAGATATCGACTTCACCCGATTTTTTGAGGAAGTTAGTGCGAAGCAATAGCTTACAAGTGGCGTTAACGCCCCTTTCTTGAAGGCCGATGAGCTCTCCAATGCGATAGCGGCTAAAGGGGGTGTCCATTCCTTCAGCTAATAAGGCCTGCTCATAGAGGCAGATCATATACTTTTCATCAACCGTGTAGTTATTGGCAGTTCTTTGCTTCATGATGGGCAATTAACCTCTGTTTTAACAGATGAATCTTGCGGCTTCATCCAGGGAAAATAGAGGACATCGCGAATCGAATGGGTATTTGTTAAAATCATGATGAGGCGATCGATCCCGATTCCAACGCCCCCTGTCGGCGGCATTCCTTGAGAGATTGCTTCGATAAACTCTTCATCAAGAGGGCTTGCTTCCTCATCACCAGCATCGCGCCGATTGGCTTGTTGCACGAGAAGGGCGCGTTGAATTTCTGGGTCGTTGAGCTCTGTATAGGCATTGCAAATTTCTTGTCCCAAGATAAAGCTTTCAAATCGCTCGACGAGCCCTTCCTTTTGCTCTTTTGCATTACGATGCGGCTTGCAAAGGGGCGTTGTCTCAATCGGGTGGTCGATAATATGGTGAGGCTGCATCAAATGTGGCTCTGCATAGACTTCAAACATGGCCGCAATGAGAAGCCCTCTTGAAAGGTTTTTAAGCTTGTCTAAATCGATATGGCCGCTTGCTTTAAGATTTGCGCGTATCTCCTCATCTGTCATGGAATCGACATTGTATTTGCCATAATGGGCAATTGCCTCTTTCATGGTCAGACGCTTCCAAGGGGCTTTAAGGTCTAACTCAAAAGGAGTTTCATCAGGGTTTTCAGGATTGTTAATCGTAATTTTAGTTGTGCCGTGGATAGCGAGAGAGAGCTTTTCAAAGAGATTTTCTGTGAAGGTCATCATATCGTTATAGTCCCAAAATGAGGCGTAAGCCTCTACCATCGTAAATTCGGGGTTATGGTTGCGATCGATCCCTTCATTTCTAAAGACTTTGCCAATCTCAAAGACGCGTTTCATTCCTCCAACGATCAGTTTTTTTAGAGGGATTTCGAGGGAGATGCGCAAAAACATCTCTTGATCGAGTGCATTTAATTTTGTTTGAAATGGCTTTGCCTCAGCGCCGCCGTAGATGCTTTGTAAAACGGGAGTCTCCACTTCCATAAAGTCATGTTCTGCAAAATACTGCCGAATGAGGTGTAATATATGGCTTCTTGTGCGAAACTTTTCTGCAACGTCTGCATTGGTAATCAGGTCTAGCCAGCGCTTTCTGTAACGCAGCTCCTTATCGGCAAGACCTGAGTGTTTATCGGCAAGGGGAAGTAGGGTTTTACAGAGCATCGTCACTTTGTGGACGAAAATGGTGAGCTCTCCTTTATGCGTATGGAAAAGGTTGCCTTCAACGCCTACGATATCTCCAAGATCAAATTTTTTCTCGATAAACTTCATGTGAGAAAGAGGTTCACTTTCCCCGTTTTGATCAGCGACTGGAGTGTATCCACTGACAGTTGTAAAGTCTTTATTAAACATGATCTGAATGCGGCCCGTGCTATCTTGAATATGCCCAAAGGCATTTTTCCCCATCGTGCGAAAGAGGACAAGGCGCCCGGCTGCAACTGTGATTGGAGTTTTTTTTGCGCTTGCAGCGTCACTATCGCCGATATTTTCGCTATTAAATTTTTCGTGAAGTTCTTTGGCAAGGTGTGTCGGAGTAAACTTGTGCGGATAGGGGGTGATGCCAGCTGCCCGAATATCTGCAAGCTTTTGGCTTCTTAGTTTAAATTCTTCATAATGGTGGTATTCTGGTAGATGTTCTGACATACGGCCGTTTTTTTAAGTTTAAGGGTGTTGTTTTGTTTCGATTTTTGCTTTGATCGTAGCAGGCGATGGGTGGCTGCGGACGAAATCGAGCCTGCCATAACAATATATGGTTGAAATGAGGATGGCAAGGGAATAGATCACGACGTTCCAGATAAAGCCCTTCGTTTGCGCCGAGGCTTTATTGTATCGCACTATCAAATCCTTCACGTGCGCATCTCCACTACAGCTCCAACTAAATCATAACCTGCAATATCGGTAATTTCAACGGTATAAATCTTGCCAAAAGCTTTGACTAGCCGTCCGTCGTTGATGATCACTTGTCCATCGATCTCTGGACATTCGCCAAAGAAGCGGCCGATCATGAGCAGTTTACTTTCGGGATGATACCCTTCGACGATCACTTGCAGCTTTTTGCCGAGCCATTTTTTATTGAGCTTCATTATCGCTTTTTGCTGGATTTTCATCAGTTTTTCGTAGCGCTCAGCCTTAATGACTTCTGGGATTTGATCCGGTAGATCGTATGCTCTTGACCCAGGCTCTCTTGAAAATTTAAAAATCCCAATGTTATCGAGTGGATAGTCTTTAATAAAGCTTGCAAGCTCTTCAAATTGCTCTTCAGTTTCTCCTGGGAATCCGACGATTAAGCTCGTTCTGATGACGACATCTGGCATCTCTTTGCGAAGCTTTGTGATTGTACCGATGATATCTTCTTTTGATGTGGCCCTATGCATCGATTTTAAGACTTGATTATTGATATGCTGTATTGGCATATCGAGGTACCTGCAAATACGCTTATCGCTTTTCATGAGGGCGATCAATTCATCGGTAATCTCGTCTGGATAAAGGTATAAGAGGCGCAGCCAAAAG
Organism: Chlamydiota bacterium; assembly: GCA_013289325.1. Classification (GTDB taxonomy): domain Bacteria; phylum Chlamydiota; class Chlamydiia; order Chlamydiales; family Parachlamydiaceae; genus JABDAE01. The sequence goes on along the minus strand of JABDAE010000032.1, from coordinate 13,758 downwards.
TCTTTTTTCACATTTAACATCGATTGGATAAGATCGATTAAGGCCGCAAGTTTTCTTGACCCTTGGTCTTTGCCGTAATCGCCAAGGTCTTGCGCAATCAAGATGATTTCGTGCACGCCTTGATTTAGCAAGGTGTTAAATTCTTTGAGGATTTGCTCTTTACTTTTACTTTTAAGTGGCCCCTTGATCGTGGGGATGATGCAGTAGGCACACCTTTTTCTGCACCCTTCGGCAATCTTTAAGTAGGCGTAGTGTTTGGGGGTCGATAGCTGGCGAGGGACTTCTCCTGCTTCAAGGTAGCTTCTGGCATTGGTGATCATAGCGCCTTGCTTGGTCGATTCCACTGCCTTTAAAATCCCTTCGACATCGCCAGAACCTAGCATGTAGTCGATGGCGGGAAATTTTGTCTTCATCTGTTCGCTATGGGTCTGGATCATGCATCCAGTGACGATCAGTTTAGCCGATGTTTTTCTTAACTTAAGGGCCTCTTGAACGCTATCCATCGACTCTTGGCGAGAGGCTTCAAGAAATCCACATGTGTTGATGACGATATAATCTGCTTGTGGAAGCTCTTCTGCAACTTCATAACCCGATTTTAAAAGAATGCCTAGCATCACTTCACTATCGACTAAGTTGCGCGGGCAGCCAAGGCTTATGAAATGGATCTTATTGCCATCGTAATCAAATGCAATGCTTCCCTCTTTAGTCTTAAAGGAGCGCGGCTGCTTAGCTGCGGGTGCATTTGACTCGTCATTTTTTAACATCTTTAGCATCGATTCACCTAATTTTAAAGTCAGGATTATACTAGAAGATGGAGATTTAATGCAACAATAGAAAGTGAAAAAGCGATAATTACTATTAACAAAGCTTTACCGCCTGCAACCCGATAATAACTTTGTAAATGGTGGCGATAGCGCCCAGACCATACCATCAATGCGGGCAAAACGCCAAACAAGATGACAGCGCCAAACGCCCCTGCAAAAGATAAGGCAGTGAGAAATAAATGGGGGTAGAGAATGGCCATGACAAGAGGGGGGGCAATCACCAAAAAGCAAAGCAGCCATGTCCCCATCGCATTTTTTGGAATACGCAGTCCATCGGCTAAAAAATCTACAAAGCTTAAGGAGTTGCCAAGAAATGAGGTCAAAATCGCAAAAAAGGCAAAGCATTCAGTCAACAAAACGACAAAATGGCCCAAAGAGGAGGATGAACCTACTGCATGTTGTAGAAGTTGGCTTGCCATTGCCCCTTGGTCTATTAAAGATTTTAAGCCAAAATCGCCATAAAGTGGTAATAGGCCAAGGATGATCCACTCCCATACGAGATAGACACATAATGGAATGAAGCTTCCAATCAAAATTGCAGTCCTTAAGCGTTTGACATCGCGATCTAAATAGGTCACAAGGGTGGGGATGAGGTTGTGAAATCCAAACGAGATGATCATAATGGGCAAAACTGGTAGCGCTTGGCTAAAGTCGATGTGAGTTAAGTGCTCTTTATGGACAAAAGGGGCGCCAAAGACGACTAAAAGTACGTATGAGACAATTAGGCCAAGCATCAGCAATCGATTGAAAAGATCGACTGCGCGCGTGCCAAGATAGACAAAAAGGGCAAAAGTAAGGCTTATCGCCAAATATCCGATCCAATTGGCAAGGGGAAGCCCTGTCAAAGAGAAATAAAACCCGGCTAATAGCTCTCCACTTCCTGAAATATAGGCGACACCTAGGCAGTAAAAGACAAAGAGAAAGCAGACCCAGGCGATAGCTTGACCGAAAGCTCCAAGCGTTTTACCGGCCATGGAGATCAGGCTGACTTCTTCTTTAAAGGATAGGTTAATTTCCAAAAGAAGCAGCGCTGTTGTCGACATGAAAAGCCAGCTAAGGGTCAACATAAGAGTTGAGGGAATAAATCCCGATAAGGCGGAGATGACAGGGATGCCGAGCATCCCGGCGCCGATACAACATCCAGCGATGAGTAAGATTGCGCCTGTCAAGCTCCCCTTATACACAAACAACCTCAAAATTTGGATTTTTGGCTTTGAAAAAGTCCCGGGATCGAACGATCGAAATCGATCCCATATTATAATATTGGGTCGATTCCGATCGTTCGATCACGGGAGCTTTCTCTTTGCCAAAAACCAAATTGTGAGATTGTTTGTGTATATTCGGTTGCATTTACACTCCGCTCTTAAAACGGACTTTTCCACCGCTATTGATAAAATCAATTAGAAAGTTTTGGTTCCAATCGCGTCGATTTTTTACAAGAAGTGTGATAGAAGGAGCGCGGTTTAGCCACCAAACTCCATTGATGGCAATTGGTTCACCAATAAAGATGACATGACCGCCAAGAGAAATAAAATGGGAAAGAAATTCACTTCTCCATTCATCGATATTTTTGATTTTTAATGTGACGGCAGGTGCGCGATCATGCCACCATTGCCCATTCACATCTCCAGCTTGTCCTGAATAAATAATTTTTCCGCCGTAGGCCACAAAATCGCTTAAAAAAGTATCACTCCAGTCCCTAATCGCGTTGATATTAAGCGTTACAGATCTCGCTTTTTCTAGCCACCATGAGGCATTGATATCGTTTGGGGTTCCCGAATAAATCAACCGCCCGCCGCGAGCAACAAAAGCATTTAGATAGGGGGTGTGCCAATCGCCAATATTTGAAATTTCTATAATTTCTTGTGTCAAGGGGTAAACTTCAAAGTTTTTTGCATAGGCGACTTCATCGCTAGATGAAGCAATGGAGGGGGATCCCGCAACAATAATTGCTGCTAGCATAAATGAGACAATTTTATTCATTATAAACTCCTTTTATAAATTTAGGGTTATTAGACCTTTTGCAAACAAAGCGAATTATGCAAAAGGTCTATTGTAGCGATTAAGGCGTCACTATATCAGATGCAATTTTATTGGACAAGAAATTATTAAAAAAATGTGGAGGTGGGATTAATATCGATAAGTATAAAAACCCCCTTTGAAGGAGATGTCTCTTTAATAAGTTCTATTGCCTTGGAAATGGGGTAGATGCTTGGGCCGCGAATGAGAAGTTGAAAGCGAAATTTATCTTTGATTTTAGCGTGACCAGATGGAATGATTGCACTTAATTTATAATCTGAAGAGAGCTTTTGTAATAAGGTATCCTTAAAATTTTGCGCAAATTGCCTTGTGGCAGTTTCATTTATCCCTGAAAATGTGAGTTTGGCAAGATTTGAAAAGGGGGGATATTCAAACATCTCCCTTACCTTTATCTCGTCGCTATAAAACTTTTCAAAGTCTTGCCTTGCTGCATAGGCGATGATGGGATTATCGGGAAGCGATGTTTGCACCATCACTTCCCCTTTGATCGCCCCGCGGCCGGCTCTTCCGGCCACTTGTGTGATGAGCTGAAATGTCACTTCAGAGGCTCTAAAATCGGGCATATTCAGGCTGTTATCGCTATTTAAGACGCCGACAAGTGTGACTTCTGGAAAATGCAGCCCCTTGGCGATCATCTGCGTGCCGATGAGGACGTCGGCTTTGCCTACTCCAAATTCTTTTAATAGCTTTTGATGGCTTCCCTTATGGCGCGTAGTGTCGGCATCGATTCGAAGAGTCCTAATTCCAGGCAAAATGGCATGTAAGGAGCGCTCGATTTGCTCTGTCCCAACGCCCCTATACTTCATGGTCGCACTTTTGCAAGAAGGGCACTGTGAAGGGGGCGATGTGGTATAGCCGCAAAGATGGCAAGCGAGCTGTTTTTCATTTAAATGAAATGTCAAGGATACATCGCAATGGTTGCAGCGGACAGCTTTTGCGCATGATTGACAAAGCAGCGTTGTGTGATAGCCGCGCCTGTTTAAAAAAAGAATAGTCTGCTCCCCCTTTTCTTGCCTAACTTTAATGCCGTTTAAGAGCTTGTCAGAAAAGTTGGTATACCCCTTATTTTTTTCATACTCTTTTTTCATGTCGATGATGGTAAACTGAGGAATGCAGGCAACTTCTGCTCTATGTGTCAATGTGCTTAAGGTGTATTTGCCGGTGGAGGCGTTATAAAAGCTTTCAAGGCTTGGCGTTGCGCTTCCAAGTATCACGGCAGCGCTATGGATTTTGCCCCGCATCACGGCGATATCCCTTGCGTGGTAGCAAGGGGCGCTATCGCTTTGCTTATAGGAGTTTTCATGCTCTTCATCGACAATGATCAGGCCAAGATTTTTGACAGGGCTAAAGACAGCAGACCTTGCCCCGATGACGATGGGAGCTACTCCTTGCTTAATTTTGTGCCACTCATCAAAGCGCTCTCCATCGCTTAAGCGGTGATGAAGGATTGCGATTTTATCTTCAAACCTACTTTTAAACCTCTCTATTGTCTGTGCCGTCAATGAGATTTCTGGGACTAACATGATGGTCCCCATTTTCTCTTGCAGCGCTTTTTCAATGGCTTGCAGGTAAACTTCTGTTTTACCGCTCCCTGTGATGCCAAAAAGAAGATGCGTTTCAAAGCACCCCTCTTGCAAAGTCTTTTCAATTTTATCAAGAGCTTGTTTTTGCTCTTTGCTCAAGATTTTAGGTTTGGTTTTGAAATACTCTTCATTAATGAGGGGGGATCTATCGATTCTGACGATATCGATTTGCAAAAAACCTTGTTTGACAAGGGTATCAATTGGGCTTTTAGACCCTGCAGTTTCTTCTAATAATTCAGTAAGGAGTATTCCCTTTTTGACTTTAATCATGACATCTAAGACTAACGCTTGAGCAGTGAAGCGATTGCGAATTTTGATGCAGTGGGCGGCAAGTTCTTCACATGTTTTTGCTCTCATGACAAAAAGCTGCTCTTTATGCTTAGCGCTTTTTCTGACAATGGCGGGGAGCATCATCTGGACTGTGTTTTGCAACGGGACGCAGTAGTATTTAGCCATCCAAATGGAAAGCTCAAAAAGATCTGATGAGATGATTTCATCATCAGACAAAAGCCGAGATATTGGCTGCACTTTTGGGACATCAGATAAGTCTTTGATGGCAAAGATATACCCCTTTTGCATTCGCCCTCGCAAGGGGACCTCCACCCGCATCCCCTTTTTTGCAAGGGCCGTCATCTCAACAGTGAGTCCATAGTCGAGGAGCTTACCTACCGATACATCGACAAGCACTGAAGCATAGGAGGTAAACTTAAATTCGGCAGTGGAAGACATTAAACCTGTAGGATTTTTTGCCAAAGAGCAGCTTTTTCTTGGCTGCACACCAAGCACTTGGCAATATTAAATATTTCGCAAGTGGCCCCTGTCTTTGCAAACTCATCCGTTGCTTCTTTAGAGCCGATGGCAAGTCTTACTGCCGAAAAATCCTCTTGTGAAGACTCTTTGATCATCACACAGGGAATTTGGTAAATGGCAAGGGCTTTTTTCACATTCTCTAAGAAGGTCATCTCTTGCGTTGTGCTCCCAAATGATAAAAGAACAATTGCAGATGTGTCATTTTGTAGGCTTCGTGATTTCCATTGATTTGCAATTTGATGCGCTTCTTTATCATCTGGGATAGCTTTAACTATTTTTAAATAGGGGAGTTTTTCGGCAACAAGTTTTTCCATCTCCGCAAATGAAGGGGCGGCAATGGGATCAGGTGGCTGAAGTGCAAATCGCTCTTGATCTTTTTTTAAGGTTGAGGGTGGGGCTACTGCTGTCTTCTTTAGTAAAGGCAAAGGCAGGGATTTAGCCTTGACTTTGGGTTGCGAGTCAGAAGGAGAAGAAGGTTGTGTGGACTTTGGCAAAGGTAAAGGAGATAGAGCTATCTTTGATTCTTGAGGGGTGTAGTTGGCGGTTATGGGTTTGGGCTCTTTAGATATACTTTTTGCAGATATACTTTTTGGGGATATGTTTTTTTGGGCAAGGCTTAAAAAATAGCGATACGTCTCAGGATCTGTGATGAGCTTTTGATTTTGGGGGTACTCACTTAAAATAAAGTCTTTGGCGAGGGTGATTAGCTCTTTAAGCTCTAAGGTTTTTTGTTGCATTGGAAGGCTTTCGATAAGGTTGCATGTGATTATCCTAAAAACGGCAGTTGGAGATTGCATTAATTTGCCATCTCCAACTGCCGTTTTTAGGATTATACCATTCCCTTCGATCTCTTGCAAGAGCTTCTCTTTTTTGAAAGAATAATGGAATGTCAAAAAGGAGATGAAAAAACCCACCAGAATATCCAAAAAAATTGGATATTTCGGTAATATTTAAGAGAGTTAAAAAGAATATCTCCACAAAAATTGGTTATTCTGGTAAAATTAAGATAAGGAGACAAAACATATGCCATCCCTCTTAAAAACAATCGAAACTTTTCATGTTACAGCACAAAACTTATTACCTTTCGCAAGTGCAGTCTATGCAAATCCCCGCGATTGTTTAGCGCGACTTGTCAAGCGCGGGGAATTAATTCGTTTGAAAAATGGCTTTTTTGTTCTTGGTAACAAAGTTGAAGAGGGCCAAGTTCCCTACGAACAGTTGGGCAATTTGCTCTATGGACCTTCCTACATAAGTTTTGAATGGGCACTTGCCTATTATGGAATGATTCCAGAAGGTGTTTATGTCGTCACAAGTGCAACTACAGGCCATTCCAAAAGTTTTAAAACGCCTCTTGGGACATTTGATTACCATTCTCTTTCCCATTCTCGGTATGCGATCGGTATAGACCAAAAAAACAATTCTTCTGGCCACTTTTTAATCGCAACCCCAGAAAAAGCCCTTGCTGATTTAGTGCATCTTAAAGCTAAGCATTTAGTTGGCAAATAAACCCCCACTTTAACCTAGAAACATGGAATGAATTCCGGATTTTATGCAGTAAACTTAGATGAAATTGACCCATCAGCTTTTGGAGTCTAGACGCCCCGTCGTCTCTAGTTGTTCCATTTCGGCCATCGCTTTCGCTAGCCGTTTTTCCCGGGTGGCCATTAGGTTATCGACTAAAAGCTGTATTCCACCCGCCACTTCAGGATGTCCCATTAGCACAGCGAGCGCCTGTGTCGCTTTTGCGCCTATCTGCAAGTTTTCCATCTCTTTTTGAAGTTGCTCTATCTCCGTCTGTAAGATTTGTTGCATGCGCGTATATGCAATGTCCCGTTCGTGTTGGATACGTAGACGTTCTGCTTCTGTAAGTTCTTGCAGTGCAACCTTAGTCCTGTCAATATATTCGCTTAATCGCAAGTGCTGCTCTAATAGCTTACTATTGATCGAATGAAACCAGTTAGACATGTCAGAAGTCATTAAGATATTATCTACAAAAGATATGAATTTCACTAAAGAAGCTACTGAGGGAATAGTGGTTTCTATTTTTGGATCTAATTTACCTAAAGAATTAAGAACGTCTAAACAGTCTTTCTCCGAAAACCTGATTAACGAAGCCTGTGTTGGACTGGCTTGTTGGATTGCCAATAAATCTTGTTTTGCCTTTTCGATACGTGCCCGATCTTTTGATTCTATGGCACTTTTACAGTTGTCAATATGCTTTTGGAAAAACGTCTCTACAGAATTAATGACCGGCGCAATCTTCTCCCGATCTGCGAAGTGGCGATGTGCGTTATTGAGAAAATTTTTGGATTCAGCCGCAATCCCTAGGCGAATCTTGTCAGTTACAAGATGAACGGCCTGTGCATTTTTGACGGTAGAGGCGATAGAGTGAGCCTCCTCTTTCCCGATAACACGCTCTACTGTTGGTCTCATAAATATCCCTATTGAATTAGGTGTATCCTTGAAATGTTTGACCATTTGTTCACCTTGTTTAATGACACCGTTCTTTAACATACTGGCAAGGCGCGCAGTGATGTGTTCTGTGCCAGCTTTCTTACATTTTGTGAAAATAATTGAAGAAGAGTTCATTATCTCCGGTGAACCAGAGAAAATCTCGTCCACTTTATTGATAAGGTTTTTGAAGCCGTTTTGATTATCAGAGGTGATATCCACACTATCACAAATCAAGACTAGCTTCACTGATTTGGCACTTTTTAAAATTTCACTTATGTAAAAAGCATTTGCAATATCTTGCGCAGGTCCTCTAGAATCATCAAAGCCAGGTACATCGACTATCACCTGTGGAATAAGGGAAGTCAGTGTTTTATCTGCCATCCAGGTACTTGGGACATGGGTTTCAGCTGCTCCTTTCTTTTGGCCTATTTGTGGAGCTTTCTTGGCATCGACTTTCTTTCCTAGAGTAATAATAAAATCGTCTTTAAATTCATCAGGGACAGCTGTCAACTCATTTCCAATTAATAAGTTCACAGTCGTTGTTTTTGCAGCTTTTGAGTTGCCCACAAACATGACAATGTCTTTACCTGCGCATGCATCAATTGCTTTTTTGGCTTGTGCGGCTTCTAAAGAATTTCCGCTTGTAAGCGATAGTATTCGCTTAATCTCTTCTTCTATGTTCACCTCTTTGCTAGCAGCATGAGCCTGATTTTCGTGTAACATGCCGCATAGGGTTGCCCCTATTATCCCCGCTGCTAAGAATGATGTAGAATGGCTGCTATTTTCTGAATGCCCGTTTTGGCCGAGGCAGACAATCTTCTTTTGGGAAAAGGATGAGGGGGGTGTAGATGCGCCCATGAATGGTGTAGATTGCCACTTCTCGACATTTGAATGGATTTGTCTTGCTGCTGCTAATGTACGCACTGAAGTCGTTTGTACTTTTGTCACGTGAGAACGAATAGCAACTTGGCATAAGGTGCTAAAAGATGGACGAAAAGCTGAAATACGCATCATAAACACACACTCCTTGTTGGCTTAAGTGAAAAAATGATGGTCTCATGTCGATGTTAATTTTGCAAATATTTTTTAGTATGATTTTCATAGTTCAAATGCTTTTATTATTTTGTTTATAGTGTTTTGTTATTTTATAATAATTACACGTTTAGTATAATATGTGTATATAGAAGCAAACTATACTATATGTATAAAAGGTAGGGTGTATATGCAACCTGCATCAAATGTCCCACATGAAAGCCCACGTGAAAGCACAGAGCAAATATTTGGCAACATCGATGCCCATTTAGGGGAAATATTGAAAAGCAGTGTGGGCATCAGCATAGGCGATAAGAAGACAATCAAAGTGGCAAAGATCTTAGAAGGAACTGTACAAGAAGAGCATGAGAAAGATAAATCCACTTCTGCCAACAGAATTCAAGAGTTTACAGAGGTATTAAAAAGCAAAACCATTGCAATTGGAGGCGAAATTCGGGTCGCTTTGAGCGATATCGAAAGCGCTGATGAGGATCAAAAAAGGAACGTGATTGTTAAATTGGATAAAAAATTAGCGAAGTTAAATGAAGTGATAAATCTTGCAAGAGAGATTAAGCAATGCTCTATTAAGTCGTGGGGCGTACTCAATCTTTTAAGGCCGTCCAAGCAAGATATTGATGAAACGCTTAAGACATTTGGTTACATCGAACAGCAGCTGCGTTCCTATAAATCCCAGCTGTGGGAACATTTAGGCGATGATCTCGATTTTCAGGGTCAAGGGGTTTCTGGATCGATGAGTCGTCTGTCATCCGTATCCGACTCTAGCGATCGCACGGCGTCGCCAATACAGCCATCAGATGAGAGTGTGCAAGAAACTCTGCCAAAAGCTCCCTTTCCCCCTCCACCACCACCTCCTCCTCCTCCTTTAAGTGCACATGCGCAACCGATTGCTGGGCCTTCAAAACCAAAAGCCGCATCTCAGGCAAAAGAGTCGCCTGTATTTAACGTAAGAGAATTTCATCACCCTTATTTTACAGATTTCACATTGGCCAAGGAAGACTTAGGTCTTTATAATGACAGCTACTTTTTTAATATGAATGAGCAAAAAAGGGAAGAGGCGGTCAATTTTTATAACGGTCAAAATTATGAAATGGGAAAAGCTCAGGCTTTTGGAAGAGCTCCGGACTTTAAGGAGAAGGAAGTGTGGACAGCAAAAGTGTTAGACCAATATGCTTTATATCGCAAATTTTCAATGGAGTATAATGCAATGACCTCTCAAAGTTTGGGCGCTGCTGCCTCTAGTCGTACAGCATCAGCACCCGGAGTAACACCTCCACCCCCACCTCCCCCCCCTCCTTCATCTGCACCACGTGCTGCACCTTCTTTACCAACTGCCGGAGTAAGTCAATCAAGTAGACCTAAGAAAAAAATGCCAGCTCCTTTGCAATTAAAGGCCGATGCAGCTGCAATCAAGAGAGCGCATGTGGTAGTAGAATACGACACAGCAAAGAAGACATTAGAGAAATTGTTATTTCCCTATCCCAATATGCGCATCGGGCCTGCAAGTGCCGAAGAAGCAGCAAGCGCTAAGGATGTCTATTTTGTCAGTGAAGATGAGTTGAAAACGATCATGGGACAATTTGAAAAAGATGCTAGTGATCCAACTCTTGGGAAAATGACGGTATCGAAAATGGTAAAACGGGCCTCTACTGAAAGTGAGGAAGAAAAAGAATTGAAAATAGCCATTAGAGGAGCTAAAGACAAGTTAATGAGAGCGGATAGGGCACTCACTGAGGCAGAAGATAATCTTGCTAAACTTACAGAAGATTGCAATGAGCAGATCAAAAAATTAAATGAAATTAAGTTATTGCCGAATGATAGTCTTACAGTGATGTTAACGAAGTCATTAGCGATTACAGAGGCGCAAGAACTATTGCAAATCGCTCATCGCAACTTGCAAGAGAAGAAAACAACATTTGAAGAGGAAGTCAAAAAACTAGAGCAAGATTACGAAGAAAAAAGAAAAGAATTGCTCAAGCTGCTTCCGGAAGGGGCAAACTTGCAGCATCGGCAATTAATTGCTCTTGCCAATGCGAAATTATCACCTCCTAAAAAAGGATCAGAATAATTCTTTAAGAGCTAAAAAAGAACCTTCTATCTGCTTGATATCGTCTATGACCTTGGGAAGGTGCGTTTTATATAGTTGAAGGGCTGTGTTTTGGACACTTGCCTCTTTATCTACTGTCTTTAACATCGCCTCTTTGAGCTCTATCAAGGAAGCAGGCGCCTTATCCTTTAATCTCCAAGCCGCGCGGTAAAGGGCGTAAACTTCCTTTTCTGCAGGAAATCTCCAGCGATTAGCAGGAGCTGGTTTGCTTAAATCGGGCTCCATTTGCCGTCCGTCGTCGATGAATGGAATAAAGGCGGGGTAGCCATCTTTTCCAATCATCGCCATATAGCCATTCATCAAGCGATCGTAAAGAGTAGCTGTAATCGGGACAGAGGCTGTCATTGTTTTTAATTCAGCTCCTGCTTTGATGGTGACTTCCAATCGATCTTTTTTGATCTGAATCGTCACGCCATATCTGCCCGCATCTTTTTTTGCTGCTTCTTTGATCTCTTCCGTCAGCGCAAATTCTTTGCGCTCAATGGTTTGATTAGGTGGCAGCTCTTTACCCTCAATTACAAGGGCTTTATCGGATATGATAATCACCTGGCACATGCTGCGATCTTTCACTCCAAGGCCAAAGCCACCCCAGCAGCTGCCACCGACGTTAGAGATGACAAACCCGATTGAGGGCTCCTCTACTCCTCGCTTAACAGGCCCAACGATTGGGGGCATTGGCTCTAAAGGGTAGTCCATGCGCATGGGGTCGTACACCACTTTTTCAATCGGGGCATGCTGAATGTTCATTTGAGACCAATAGTTTTTATCCCAAGGAAATCCATATGCCCAAATTACATTGCCATTTTGCTCCCATCCCCAATCGATCCGGTGGAAGGTGACGCGCCGACTTTTAACCCATTTCTCCCACTCAACATTTAGCTTTTCTAGTGAGCCAAAGATCTCTTCCATCATCTCTACGTTTGTCTTTTGATTGACTTTATCCAGGTAAAATTCATCGCGCCAAATGCACCATTTAAACCAGCGGTCCGGATCGTTCCAGAAAAAATGGGAATAGACGGCGCCAAGGCCTCCTCCTTCATCCCAGTGATTGGCTGCCATGTCTTGCATAGTCTTAAATTCTTTTTGCAAAGAGGCAATGCCATTGTCTGTGTGGTGATTGGTGGGCGCTTGGTCAAAGACCATTACAGTAAGCTGCTTTTTATTGGAGTCGTAGACGTGCTGCGCGCCTCCGTAGGTAAACCCTTCAGTTCCCATGTTGTGTTTTAAGACGACCCCTTGCAGCATATGAAGGTTTTCATGGATGACGAGATCTTTTAGGTGATATTGCAAAGAGCCGCTTAAGTAATTATAGCTCGTCATATTTTCCCATAAGGTGATGCCTCCTCCTTCTCCCTTATAAGAACCTCCAAAATCGCTTTTGATCGAGCGATTCAATTCATCCATATTTTTGGCATATACAATACACATGCGGGTGGTCTTTAAATCGGGGGGGATAAGCCCTGTCATCTCTTCCCAGTGGGCAAATGCAAGCTCTGAGATTTCCAGCATCATCTGTGAAAATTTTTCATCCATCTGAGATTTTAGCGCATAATGCTCACTCACATACCATTCAAATCCAGGCGTATTGGCAATTTTTTTTCCGGCACAGGTTAAGGGAATCTCTTGGCCAGTTTTAACGACCTTGATGTCAATTGCAGTCGAGGTGCGGCCAGACACGACAACTTTTGCAGGTGTCTCAGAAGGTGGCGGCACCGCGCCTTGAATGACTTCAAAGCTCATTATGATCACTCCTATCCATATTATCCTAAAAACGGCAGTTGGAGACGGCAACTTAACGCAATCTCTTGAACCAGAATCATTTGCAATGGGGTGGTCCTTCACCATTTGGGAATGTCCCACCCCATTGCAAAGTGATTCTAATTCAAGATCTTGCATTAATTTGCCATCTCGAACTGCCGTTTCTAGGATTATTATTATTTGCAGCATACAATCTCAAAAGGTACTCTTATCAATTTTTCCGGTTCATTCTGAAGCGTGGTCTGAAATTTTTTATTTAAGGGTAAAGGGCAGGGCTAGCTACTGAAAGGCCATTTCGAATGTCAAATTGCACGTTTTGAATGGGTTTTTTTAGGAAAAAGCTTCCGAGCCTGCTAAATTTTTCCGGATCATCAGAGACATAGTAGCGGTAATTGCCTGGCTTTGATGCAGGGCTTTTAAGAGATAAATGAGCGAGCATTTGCGCTGTTTTTACTGCGCAAGATGTTGCTGAATCGAGGATTGCAATATGATCGTCAATTTCATTTGCGATGAGATCTTTCATGAAAGAGTAATGGGTGCATCCTAGAATAAGCGTATCGATTTTACTTTCTTTAAAGGGTTTAAGATACTCTTTAACGATTAACTTAGCCGCTTGATGTGATGTAAATCGCTCTTCGACAAGAGGGACAAAAAGGGGACAAGCAATAGGAAGGATAACAGCTGTAGGGTCATACCGGAGTAGAGCTTTTTCATAAGCTTTTGAGTTAATCGTTCCTTTAGTTCCAAGAACGCCGATGCGGCCATTTTTAGATACATTGACAGCAATTTCTGCGCACGGCTCGATCGTTCCGATGAATGGGATGTTAAATGTCTGCTCTAGTTCTTCTAAAGCGATTGCAGAAGCTGTGTTGCAGGCGACAACGATCAATTTGGCTTCGCATTCAATTAAAAATTCTGTATTTTCTTTAGAAAATCTCGTAATGGTCTTTGCCCCTTTTTCTCCATAGGGCACCCTTGCAGTGTCGCCAAAATAGATCATATCTTCATGAGGCATCTTCAAAATAAGTTGCTGCATGACGGAAAGTCCGCCAAGGCCTGAGTCGAATATGCCGATTGGATTGGAATTAGCCGATATCATTTTTTAGATCTAAAAATTTTGATTGCATGGTTG
>JABDAE010000031.1 GCA_013289325.1 Chlamydiota bacterium | reverse complement strand
TACTTGATCAAATTTGAGTGATTAGGCGATCCAACAAAATATTTTAGCTTTTAAATTTTGAAGTAATTTCTGTATGAAAAAGGAAGGTAAATAATGACTAGTTTAGTCACTGGTGCTTATGGAAGAGGGATATCCATCGATGAGAAGGAAAATACTATTTTCTTCGACGATATGGATATGAACCTCAAAGTAGAAGAAAGTGTAATTGAACAACATAAAAGTAGGATGTTTAATCGTATTGGGGTTGGTTACAAAAAAATGTACTTAGGCACAATTTTAGACGATATTGCGAATCACTTTCAGCCACCCAAGACCCTTGATTTGGACTTATTTAATCCCCATGAAGACTTAGCCGAAAATGAAGCGCTCGTTAGGAAAATTTTTTCTAACTGGAAAGATAAAGAGGTAGAAGTACTTTTCCGTTTAAATAAGGTTGTTCTTAGGACATTTAAGCTATAATTTCGTACGCGTTCACAGAGTAGTTAATTCTGTGAACGCGTACCAAATTTCTTGACAATATTGGCTAAAATCCAGTAAATCTAAAGTAGAGTATTAAATTCTCGGCGGGAATCTAAAGTATGACTGATGTTTTACGGAAAATTAAACAAAAAATAGAAAAGACTATTCAGCGAGGCAAAAGCATTTTACTTTTGGGCCCAAGACAAACGGGCAAAACGACTCTTCTTCGCACATTGCCATTAGATCGCTATATTTCTCTTGCGAATTTAGAAATGAGGATCAGTTACGAACAAGACTTAAGCCGTTTAGCTAAAGAAGTTGAATCCCTTGCTGAGAGATGCAATCACCGCCCGATTATTGCAATAGATGAAATCCAAAAAATTCCTATTTTAACGGATGCAGTACAAGACTTAATCGATAGAGACATTGCGCAGTTTATCTTAACTGGATCTTCGGCAAGAAAACTGAGAAAAAGTCATACATTAAATTTACTTCCTGGCCGCGTGATTCCATTTCACATGGATTCTTTAATGATTCAAGAGATCCCACAAAAAAAGTTGTTGATTGAGGATTTACTCCTTTTTGGAAGTTTACCAGGTATCTTGTTTGAAGAGGAGTTTAAAGAAGAAAGCTTAACAGCGTATGTGGCCCTTTTTTTAGATGAAGAAATTCGTGTAGAGGCGGCCGTGCGCAATGTCGGGCTTTTTGCAAAGTTTCTTTATTTAGCGGCAGCAGAATCTGGCAACGCATTAAATTTTGAAAAAATTTCTCAAGATATAGGCGTTTCTAGTCCTACAATTTCTGCTTATTATCAAATTCTTGAAGATTGTTTACTCGTAGAGAGGATCGAACCCCTCTCTTTTTCACACACCCGAAAGCGCCTTGTTAAAACAGCTAAATATTTGCTCTTTGATCTTGGAATACGAAGAGTGGCTGCGAAAATGGGTACGAAACTTTCTAATGAATCGATGGGTTACCTATTTGAAGAGTTTGTGGGCCTTGAACTTTTGCGGCAGCTTCGTTTTTTTTCCCCTCGTGGGAAGCTCCAATTTTGGCGCGATGCAAATGGTCCTGAAGTCGATTGGGTGCTAGAGAATAATGGCAATTACTTGCCCATAGAAGTAAAGTGGACAACAAAACCCAATGTAACGCATGCAAAGCATTTACATCTTTTTTTACAGGAGTACCCTAGCCACAAGGGATATGTGGTTTCTCGGATTCCCTATCGCCAAAAATTATCCGCACAAATCGAAGCTGTTCCATGGCAAGAAATCCCTTTAGTGGTGGAAGAGTTTTTTTCCTCTTGATTTGAATGTTTACATCGGGTATGCTGATTGATTCTAAGAAAAATTGTTATCTGTAGGGAGACAAAACTTACAGGGAGATAAAACCAAATGGGTAAAGCCCAAAGGGGTAAAGCAATGTACGCCATTATTAAAACGGGTGGAAAGCAACATAAAGTCGCTGTTGGCCAAACAATTGACGTTGAACTAATTAAGGGTGATATCGGCGCGCCGGTGCAATTTACCGATGTTCTTTTTGTTCACGACGGTGCAAGACCCCTCGTGGGGGAACCTAATGTGCCTGGCTATGTCGTCAGCGGTGAGCTTATCGATTATGTTGCCGGTCCAAAGGTCACATCAATGAAATATATACCGGGAAATCACCGCAAAAAAATTGGCCATCGCCAAAAGTATGCGCGTGTGAAAATTACCGCAATAGCAAGATAAGAAAGAGGCAGTCATGGCACATAAGAAAGGTCAAGGTTCATCAAGAAACGGTCGCGATTCCCATTCAAAGCGTCTTGGGGTAAAGGTCGGCTGTGGTCAAGTTGTAAAGGCGGGAAGCATCCTCATTAGACAAAGGGGAACAAAGTGGCATCCGTCATGTAACGTAGGCAGAGGAAGTGATGATACTCTCTTTGCTTTAAGCGATGGTGTTGTAAAATTCCACACTACCAATAAGACGTATGTCTCTATTGAGTGCACTGCTTAAGCGATAATCGCTTACACAAAATTTTCTCGTTACAAAACGCAAAAGCGATGTTTTGCTTTTGCGTTTTTGTCTATTTTTAGCGGGTCTGGTCATTTTCTCTTTATTTTTTACAGGTAAACATGTTTTTCGATCGCGTCATTCTTGATCTTGTGGCAGGCAAAGGGGGAAATGGCGTCGTCTCATGGCGCCGAGAGAAATATATCCCAAAAGGGGGCCCAACAGGAGGCAATGGGGGAAGAGGGGGCGCTGTCATCCTCGAATCAGATATCCAAGTGTTTTCTTTAGAGGGGTATCGCAATCGCAGAATCTTAAAGGCAGATGATGGACGTCCAGGGGCCTCAAGCAGTAGGCAAGGGCGCGGTGGAAAAGATTTAGTCTTAAAGGTGCCTTGCGGCACAATTGTAAAAGATACTCGCACGGGCGAGGTGATCTATGACTTTGTCAATGATAAAGATCGCTTTGTGATCTGCAAAGGAGGAAGAGGCGGGCGAGGCAATGAAAGCTTTAAAACTCCAACGCATCAGGCGCCAAACTTTTGTACTGAAGGCACTGATGGGGAAAGCGCTCATGTTGAGCTTGAACTAAAACTTATTGCAGATGTCGGCCTTGTCGGCTTTCCAAATGCTGGAAAATCAACTCTTATTACAACTCTTGCGCAAGTCAGAGTAAAAATTGCAGCTTACCCATTTACAACGCTTCGACCTAATATTGGCTTTATCCAGCGCCCTGATCTTTCTAGGGTATTTATTGCCGATATTCCAGGCATCATCGAAGGCGCGCATCAAAATCGCGGTCTTGGCTTTGAATTTTTGCGCCACATCGAAAGAACGACTTTGCTTTTATTTGTCTTAGATGCCTCCGGCATCGATGGCAGATCGCCATCTCATGATTATAAGATTTTACGAGACGAGCTGCAAAAGTACAATGAAGAGATGTTATCGCGCCCCTTTCTTGTTGTTTTAAACAAGGTCGATACGGAAGAATCAGAGGATCACCTCAATGAGTTTAAGCGGCTTTATCCCTTAGATAAGGGATTGGTCTTTGAGATTTCTGCAACAGAGGGCACAGGGGTTGAGCTTTTACGTCAGGCGATCTTTCAAAAGACGAAAAAATAAAGTCTATTGGCTGGTAATTGTGTATTTCTTTATGATAAAGAGGCTGCAAAAAACTTGAAAGTAGATCTTTTCTATGCATAAAATATCGCTTATCACAAGATTGAAAAGCAAAATACTGCAATTTCGATTTAAGGGGATGCCTCCCGTCTTATTCCAAGACAAATCACAAGATCCGATTTTTAAAGCCACCCATGCAGGCAATATTGGAGACGCTATTAATGCTTTGCTCTACCTTAAGGCATACTGGGAAAAGACAGGAAGAAAAACACATCTTTACCTGCAGACAAACGTCCCTTGCGTCTACTCCGTTGAGCACCCCTTAAAAAATATTCTCATGAATGATTTAATGGCAAAAACGTTAAAGCCACTTTTCCTTGAGCAGCCCTACATCGACGCCGTGACCATAAGTGAGCAAAAGCCAGATGTACAATGGATGAACTTAAACAAATTTAGAGAGCTTCCCATCGACTATCACATGGGGCTTATTCAAGGGTGGCAGCAGCTTTGCACAGATATTGCCTTAAATCCTTTCGAGCCTTGGATAAAAGCGGAAAAACAGGAAAAATACCGGGATAAGATTGTTGTTGCTCGTGTGGCAAGGCTTAGAAGTGATTATATTGATTATCGATTTTTGAAAGAATATGAGGACAAAATCCTTTACGTAGGTGTTCCTGAGGAGTGTTTGCAATTTAAACAAGAGACTGCAATCAATTGCGAATATATGACAGCTACCTGTTTTAAGCACCTGGCAGCAATTTTTAATTCGTGTAAGTTGTTTATCGGCAATAGCGGGTTTCCATTCACATTAGCTGAAAGTATAAAATGCCCAAGAGTTCTTGAAACAAATTCAATTTGCCCTTGTGTATACCCACTTTCTTCAAACGGGCGAATTGCCCTATTTCAGGCTCAGTTTGAGGCCTTCATTAAAGAATTTTTATAACCTTAAAAGACACTTGTGAAGAAAAATCGAGCTTTTAAAAGCTACATACAATCATTTGTGACGGTGGCTTTGAGATGTGTCTGCCGCACCTATTTTAAAGTAGATGTGAGGGGTCTTGAGCATCTTCCTAAAAGTGGATCTTATGTGCTCACCTCTAATCACGCGAGCCATTTAGATAGTGTTGCCTTGATCGTGGCCTCAAAAAGGTCGATCGATGATTTTGTATTCATGGCGGCAAAAGATTATTTCTTTAAAGGGGGGCTTTACACCAAGATAATGAATTTGCTGCTGAATTTAGTGCCATTGGATCGCGGAATACACTCTAAGGGGCTGCAGAAAAATTTGCAATATTTAAAAGCCTGTAAAGAGGCCGGAAAAATCATTGTTCTGTTTCCTGAAGGGACGAGATCAGCTTCTGGAGAATTGCAAAAATTTAAGGTGGGCATCGGTGTTTTTGCCAACGCCTTAAAAATTCCAACTGTACCTTCCTATATCAAAGGCACTCATCGCCTATTGCCAAAGGGTAAACTTTTCCCAAAGCCGGGAGAGGTAAGGGTAAGCTTTGGTCCTCCCTTATATACGAATGTAGAGTCCAATACGGAGTCTTTTGATATTGCAGATATTAAGCACAAAGAATTTACCTTGCAGCTGCGAGAAAAAATTGTGGCCTTAAGAGATGGTTCTTTACTTGGATAAGAATGCTTGCAAATCAGTCGTTTGTTGTCTTTTTTTTCTCCTTCTACATCTGCCTCTGATCTCTTTAGAAAATGATGCTTGCCGCTTATTTGAAGACCTCTCCGTCGTCGATTACTGGAATAAAAAAATTAAAGACAAATTACCTATGACATACAACCACCAATTGCAAGGGGGGTATTTCCAGATGCCGTCGGCAAGGTGTGGTGATGAAGGGGAAATTGCAGCTGGGTATTCCCATGTTTACCCGTATAGAAATTATAACTTGCGCTGCCAGATGTTTGAGCGCTTAGAAATCAGCGGCAATTATAGAATTTTTTCCGGATTAAAAGATCCTGTTCTTTCCCCATTAGGTTTTGGCGATCTTTCCGATAAGGGGGCAAATGTCAAGTGGACTGTATTAAAACCAGAAGATAGCGCATGTGCTTTTCCTGGCTTTGCCGTAGGCGTTGATGATTTTATTGGCACGAGGCGTTTTTTTTCTCAATATCTCGTCTTTACCCAGGTTTTTACGGAGTGCAATCTAGAGATTAGTTTAGGATATGGGAGAAAAAGAATACATGGGTTTTTTGGCGGATTTAATTTCATGCCGTTTAGACAGGCGCTATTGCAGTGGTTAAATTCCCTTTCGCTTTCTGCAGAGTTTGACGCCATCAATTATCGCAGTGAGAAAAAAGAGCCTCACCCTAAAGGGAGAAGACAAAGAAGCTCCATTAACTATGGGGTAAAATATCGCCTCTTTGATGCTTTGGACCTATCGTGCAGCTACATTCGAGGGGAGAGATTTGCTTTTGCAGCTTCTATCTTTTATAACTTTGGGACAAGTCACGGATTTCTACCTAAGATCGATGATAAGCTGCCCTTAAAAGCCCCTGTTAACTGGGAACCTCTTGGTGAAGTGAGAAGCGATGAGCTATTTGCATCAGAGCTTTTATTTGCCTTCCAAGAACAAGGGCTGACTTTGTTAGATATTTATCTTTCAAATGAAAGTTGCAATGCAAAACGGGTGACACTCCATGTCCTTAACGAAACTTATTGGCTTGAAAAAGAATTAAGATGCCGCTTGAATCACCTACTGGCTGCCTTAATGCCCTCTGATGTCGATGAGGTCATAATCGTCATTGCATCTGAGGGGGTGGCCATCCAACAGTATCTTTTTAGGATGGAGTATGTGCGCCTTTTCGCATCACAACTTTTAAGTCCCTATGAATTAAATATTTTAACTCCAATGACTGATGTTGAGCCAATTCTTGCATCATACCATCTTCTAAAAAGAAATAGACCCCCTTTCAATTTTGAAATTCTTCCAAGAACAAATACGCTCTTTGGAAGCTCTGGAGGTAAATTTAAATATACATTGGGGTTAAATGTCGCCATCAATGGATTTATCTTCAACGATGTCTATTATAGCACTCTTTTAGGATGCAATATGTTTTCAAATATAAAACATTCAAAGGGATACGATCGATTAAATCCATCACAGCTTATTCAGGTGAGATCTGATATCGTAAAATACTATAACCAAAAAGGTCTTTTAATAGATGAGGCGTATTTACAAAAAAATTCTAATTGGGGAAGTGGGATTTTTACAAAGGTATCTGCCGGCTATTTTGAAGTGGAATATGGGGGTATTGCCTCTGAGGCGCTTTATTATCCTGTCCAATCCCGTCTAGCTTTTGGCGCCTCGTGTGCGTTACTTAAGAAAAGATCGTATAAAAACTTATGGTTGACGAATAGAATTGGCAAGTTACAAGGGGTTACTCTACACCATAAGAAGTTTTTAGGTTCTCAGTATTTTTTTAATCTGTACTACGATATAGAAGAGTTAAGGCTCAATTGTCAGTTTTCTTTAGGAAAATTTCTTGCGAACGATTTTGGAATTAAAAGCGCCTTGACTCATTACTTCCCAAGCGGTCTTAGGATGACAATGTGGTATACGTGGACAAATGGGAAAGATAAAATCAATGGGCGCACTTATCACGATAAGGGGATTGAATTTTCTTTGCCTTTTGATATTTTTTACACATATAGTGAAAGATCCAGGTGGACATATGGGATGTCGGCTTGGTTAAGAGATGTGGGAGTGGAAGCTAATACGGGGCTTAAACTTTACGAGCTCATCAATCAGCAAAGGCAGTGATATGGATGTACAAAATATAAGTGTCACAATTTTGACAAAAAATAGCCAAAAGTACTTAAAAGAGGTATTACAAGCTTTAAGTTCATTTGGCGAGGTATTAGTCTACGACACAGGTTCTTTAGACGATACAGTGTCTATTGCTAAAACATTTCCCAACGTGAATGTGGTGGAAGCCTCTTTTGTAGGTTTTGGCCCTACACATAATATGGCATCAAGTAGAGCCAAGCACACATGGATTTTATCTATTGATAGCGATGAGATTATATCAAAAGAGTTATTAAATGAGTTAAAAGAGATAGAGCAAGATGATATGGCGGTTTACTCATTTCCAAGGCGCAATTATTACAACGGTAAATGGATTAAAGGTTGTGGGCTTTTTCCTGATAGGCAAAAGAGGTTGTATAATAAGCAATCGACAAGGTTTACAGATTCTGTAGCGTATGAGTCGATCATTTCAGATGGGATGCGCGATGTGGCGTGTAAGGGAATGATCAGCCATTACCCCTTTACAACGATTTCCGATTTTCTTGCAAAGATGCAAAGTTATTCTTCCTATTTTGCAGAGCAAAATCGAGGCAGAAAAAAGTCTTCTCCAATTAAAGCTTGCCTGCACGGATGCTTTGCCTTTATGAAGAGCTATTTTTTAAAAGCCGGACTATTTTATGGATATGAAGGATTTGTAATTTCCTTATATCAAGGCCATACAGCCTATTATAAGTATATCAAGCTGCATGAAGCTAACCTTAAGCTGAAAAAAAAGTCTAATTTAATGCTTAATCGAGACCATAGCAGCGGTTAATGATTCAATTTGACTGTAACAGGCATCCCTTGGCGAAGGTGCCCATCGGGATTGTCTGCATAAATCCGTACAAGATAGACAAGTTCTGTGCGAAGTTCCTCGGTCTGAACAGTCTTTGGGGTGAACTCTGCAACTGGGGAGATAAATCCTACTGTGCCACTGTAAGGTTTTAAGGCTTTTGTATCGGAGTAAATTGTCGCCTTCATACCGGGGATGACCAGCCCGAGAAATGGTTCTTGGATATAGACCCTGACCCATACAGGGGAGGGAATAGAAAGGGTGTAAACGGGATCAGCTGGCGTCACGACAGATCCTTTTTCTTTAACCCGCGTTAAAATAATTCCATCGACCGGGGCAAAAAGTTTGGTGAATTGAAGGGTCGTTTCAGCAACATCTAAGGCGGCACTAGCACTTTTAAGATTTGCCTGCAGCACTGCTTGACTTTCTTTCGCATTATCTAAATCTTCTTGACCCACACTTCCCTCTTGAATGAGACTTTGTCTTCTTTTCAATAGGATGCCTGCATGCTTAAGTGTAATTTCAGCCGATTCTTTTTTCGCTTTGGACTCCTTGACTTGATCAAGATATGGCTGAGGGTCTAGTGTGGCAATAAGTGTATTTGCTTTGACAAAGTCCCCCTCTTCAAAAAAAAGCTCCTCTACCTTGCCAAGGACGCGGAAGGAGAGATCGACTTGTCTTACATCGACATTGCCATAGAGGGTAAGATTTTTGAGGGTGAGCCCTCTATCTTCATTTTTAGCTCTTTGAAAATAGAGGAAAATTGCAAATAGCGCGATAAGAAGAATAAAGAAGAGCGCAAATTTTTTAAGTGTCATCATCTACCTATATTATAAAGAATTAACGAAAGGGCTTTGTGTTGATCAAATTGTAAATATTGACCCGAAATTTTGGAAAGACAGTAGAAAAACATCGACTCTTCCTAAATATTCAAAAGCTGAAAAAGTGTCAGCTGAAATTCCTCTTGATCACATTCGTTTCATGCAAGCCAGTGCAAGTGGAATCTTCCAGGATCGTCAACACGATATTATTGAAAATGCTAAAGCTCTGCAAGCTGGAACATTAAAAATTACAAATATGCCTAAAATTGAAGTATGGCAAGATGATCAAGGCAGAATTTGGACGACAAACCACCGTCGATTGATTACATTACTCTTAAGTGGAATTGCAGACAAAATTCCAGTGGCTTTTGTTGACGAGGCAGTTGTTAAGCAAAACGCCTATGAGTTTACAACCACAAATGAAGGCAAAAAAATTTATGTTTGGTTGACTGATGAAGTGGCAATGATTGTTGGAAATGACAATCGCTGCCATTTGTCTTCCAAAGGCTAAAAGATGACGGATCTTGAAACGGCAGTTCGAGATAGCAAAAGATTTAGGTCAATTTGCCGTCGCGGGCTGCCGTTTCTAGGTTTAATAAAGTTGTCATGATTTTGATAAAGTCGTCTTTATGAAAGCAGCAATAATCTGCGAGGGGACTATCTGGCTCCTCTTCGCTTAGCTTACGATGAATCACAATAGCGCCAGCTTTATGAGCTGATTCAACTCCATTGGGATCATCTTCAATCACAATACAGCGTTTGGGTTCAATCGATTCCTTTAGGAGGATGCCCATTTTTTCAAAGCCACTAAGATAAGGGGTCGGTTCTGGCTTTCTCCCTTGATAATCTTCCTTAAAAAGGATCAAACGCATAAAAGAGGTAATTCCTCTTTCGTCTAATACAGGCTCTGCGGAATTTCTACGGGCATTTGTGATAATGCCTTGCGGAAGGCCTAAGTTTTTTATGAGTGTAAACAGCTCAGCTACTCCTGGACGCATTTCTAAATTGAGCATGTATTGTTGAAATTCACGATCAACTGCTTTAAGATACTCTTCTTGAGGAACCTTCAAGCCCAGTTCTTGGCTCATCCACTCCCAATTTTGATTGCCGTTGTTCGCATAGATTTTTTTCTTGAAAACTTCATCTAATTGAATGCCATGCGTAGCAAGAACAGTCTGATGCTTTTTCCAGTGAGCATCAGCTGTTGCCAAAATGGTATTATCGTAATCCCAAAAAACAGCTTGTATCGACATAATGATACTTTACCATCAAAATCTAATAAAATCAAGGGGTACACCTATGAATCAAAGGACGTCTACATCTTAATTTATTTTTCAATCACGTGTGGTATACCGAAATTACTTTACACAATCTTTATAAAATTTTGATAATGTGTACAAAACTACTTTTTGAAGGAGACATTATCCTAGAAACGGCAGTTCGAGATGCTAAATTGGCGCAAGATCTTGAATTAGAATCACTTTGCAGTGGGGCGGGACATTCCCAAGTGGTGAAGGACCGCCCCACTGCAAATGATTCTGGTTCAAGAGATTGTGTCAAGTTAGCGTCTCCAACTGCCGTTTCTAGGATTATGCCAGATCCAACTTTTTCCCTTACAGAACGGTGCATAATCAATCCGATTTTATCGATGCGCGCGAGGCTGGTTGTCGACCCCTCGTCTTCTCACTCCTCGTCTTCTTCAGGGATAGGGAGAAAAATATATCGCTGTATGGAAAAAGAGTTATTTACTCGAATTATAGGCGCATTTGCTTCTGTTTTTGCTGCCCCTGATGCTTTTGTTCACTTTTTTACAGGAACCTATAAGGCTGTTGCTCTATTGCCAGGGCGGTTTTATCCAGTATCTTGGAATGGGACAGAAGTCAGGGCCCATTTTAAAAAGGCGGCTCTATTTACAGGTCTTACTCTTGTAGGATCAGTTGTGGGTGTGATTTGGCCAGGCCTCTTTTCCTATTTTGATAAAAATCCACCAGGAGGCGGTAGTAATGGTGGTGGAGTTCCCTCAGGAGGTAGCGGCGGTAATAGTGGAGTTCCTCCAGAAGGAGATGGCGGTAGTAGTGATGTTTTCCCAACAAATAGCGATAGCTCCCTTGATCCAAATATGCCAAGAGCAATACAAAATCTTTTTCAGCAGGTGATCAGTGATAAAGAGAGGGCGCCATTTCAGAAACTTCACGTTTTTTGGAAAGGAGCATCGCTTACAGGAAAACAGTGGTTCGTCAATGCTTTTAATCACAATCACACTGCATGTGGCAAAGTGCGTGCGTTGATGCCGGATATAGTTTATCGTTCGATTACCCCTAAAAGAAATGTTGTTTGGCTTAATCAAAAAGAATCCTCAGATAAGGATCTTCCTCCAAGCTATTTTCATGCAACATCGAAAGTAGCTCTAGAGGCCATTTTAAAAACAGGGCGTATAGAAGTGCGGCATCAAAAAGCGTATCGTGGGGCTTTTGTATCGACGCTACCTGAGCTTGGATTTGGTAATTATATTCTTGGATTTAATCGAAATATTGAGCGTTTAAGTGCCCTAGAACATGGGTTCACCATAGGACAAGATACATTTTGGGCAGGGTTTTCTCGTAATATTCCTGTGAGTCAAAAGACTTTAGCCTGCGTAATTTTAAATAGCGAAAGCAAAGAAGAGAGGGAAGCTCTTGAAGCTGAATGTGTATTGTGGACAGGAAGAAAAATCGAAGTTCTTCACATGAGAAATATCCACCCCAAATTGGACAATATGAGGGAGCTAGGGTTTACCATTCCCTTTGAGTGGATTGAAGAAGGGGAAAAGGTTGGTCACCTTATCCTTAGTGCGATGCATCAAAGTCACCATGTTCCGCCGCAATCAAGTAAAGACACATCATCGCCACCTCCAAAAGCTCCTCAAGCAGCTCCTTCATTAGCTTTTCATTCCACTAAACAGCGAGTAAGAGCGCCTTTATCGATATTGCTTCGCAATCGGATCTCGCGTGTTTGGCAGCGTTTGCAAAGGGGCGTTTTATTCAGAAAACAAGAGCGTGAAGAGTCAAGGAATCCCAAGATGCATCAAGCAAATGAATCTATGATGTATCCGGAATGGGGGGAAGAAATACCTGTATATCAAGCTCCTGTTTATCAAACTACTGCTCTTAGAAGCGCTTATGCCTAAATAAGAGCTTTGTTCTCTTAAGCACTAAAGACGATATACGCTCTTTTATTTCAGATTGCCGTTTTTCACCGCCAAAAAGTACTGAGGCGATATTTCAACCCTATCGAGATTACATTATTTATCACGAAAATATGACGGCGCCAACCACAGATGAATGGGAAGAGGTGTAGACAAATGGTATTACTCGACACTTGTGCGCTGATTTGGTAATCACATAATAAGCTATCAATATGCAATTATTTTATTGTGTGACAATTCTGTTAAAGATGCCAAAAATTTAGGACCCTTATCTACAATTTCGAGTAAGCGCAAAGTTGCATGATTTGGGCGGCGAAGCCCCTGTTCCCAAGCCTGAATCGTATTTAAACTAACATTAAGATAGGCTGCAAATATGTTTTGCGAACAATTAAGTTTGTGTCGCAAACACTTAATATCATCTGCTGAATATTCCTTTGGATGTTGAGGAATGTCAGAAGCGGATGTATCTATTCTTAACTTCTTTACCCTAGCTTTATTTGGAAGCTCCTTTTCATAAGCAATAGCCTCTTCCAATCCTTCTTTAAGAAGGTTAAACATTTTACCCATGTGTGGACTCCTCTTTCAATTTTTTTACCAAGTGAGAAATCAATTTTTTCTCATCCTGTGTCAGGTCTTCTTTGACATTTTTTGGATACAAAACAATTAAATATAGCTTTCCTTGCTCCGGAAGATCCAAATAATCAACCCTAAATCCACCTCTTTTGCCAACATTAGCTCCTTTTAAACGGATTTTTCTAAGTCCTGACAATCCGGGAATTACATCACCTGCCTGCGGATTTTTCAACAACGCTTTTTCAAAGTCTAAAAAATCGCTTTCCGAAATCTTTCCAGCTTCAATCAAGTTGTCTAAATACTTGGAGAAAGATAGCAGTTGAATAAAAACTCTTTCCATAATCTAAACATACCACACTGTGGTATTACAATTCAATCTAAAACTGAATGGCCACAACTGTTTCCACATGTGTCGTTTGAGGGAACATGTCATACCCTTGTACTTGAAGAACCTGATAAGGTTGTGAAGAAAGTCTTTGCAAATCGCGTGCCAACGTTGAGGGCATGCAGGAAATATAGATCAGCGTCTTTGGTGGAGACTTAATGATCGCATCGATCACTCTTTGATCTAACCCCTCTCTTGGGGGGTTGACAATCACAAGATCTTGGCCGTTTTTTAATAAGTCATTAATCACCTTTTCTACATAGGCATTGAGAAAGGTGGCGTTTTCAAGCTTATTTTGTGCAGCATTTTGGACGGCGTATTGCGTTGCCTCTTGATTAGCTTCTACACCTACGATTTTAGATCTACTGACCCTTTTGGCAAGCAAAAGGGTTAAGGCGCCAACTCCTGAGTATAGATCCAATGCCTTACTTGGCTGTAACTGCAAGGCAAGCGCTGCGACGTCGCCATATAACTTTAAACTTAGCCCTTTGTTATTTTGGATAAAGGCATCGGCTGAAAAGCGAAAGTCAAGATCCTCCATTTCAAAGCTTGCCTCACAAGAGCCGATCTTTATTGTGTGGCCTTGGGCTTTGGCAATGATGCCCCCTATACAAGAGAGCCTTTCTTTGGCTTGGCGAAAAATGCTTTCCCCATTTTTTGGCAAGTGTTTAAAATGAAAGTAAAGAAGGTAGTGATCGCTTTTTAGAATGTGCAGCTTGGCATCGCTTGCATCTGTTGGGGAAAGCTGTGAAACAATTGCCTGCACTTCACTTAAAATTGGATCTGATTGAGAAGTGAAAATGGGGCATTGCTTTACCTCAATAATGCTAGGCGCTTCGGCCCGAAAGTATCCCACTTTGTAGTGGTTACCAAAGGGTCTTAGCGTCAATACAATTTTTCGTCTGTAATGCCATTGATCACTTGAGGGGATCACATCAGGCACCGCACACTTTAGCTTTGCTTGCCTTGTTAGCGCCTCTTCAATCCATTGCTTTTTGTATGCAAGTTGGTGGGTGTACCCGATATGCTGCAATTGACATCCGCCGCAGCTGCCAAAGTAAGGGCATTTAGGGATTACCCTTTCTGCGCTAGGTGTGTCTATGGCAAGAATCTGACCCTTGGCAAAACTTTTTTTCTCTTGAGTGTGCGAATAGATAAGCGTATCGCCAACGGCTGCAAAAGGGATAAAGGTCACAAAAGAATTATCTTTGACAATCCCTTCCCCTCCAAAAGCCATTTTTGATACGGTTCCGGAGTAGGTTTGACTCATCTTACAACATCTGGCCTTATGATTTGAAAGTCTCTGATCATGAGTTGAATGCTTTGCCCTTGATAGTTGTTAATTTGTGGCGTAAATGCGACGCGAAGCGTTAAGTGCTTTTTTCTAAGCATTGGGCTTAAAGAAGCTTTTCCAAAAGCAATGCCCTCAAGCATCCTTCCATTTTGCTCTAAATAAAGCTTAAGATGTGTTTTTCCAACGACCTTAGGGGGCCAGGCTTGCTTGACATTGCTGTAGAGAATGGGAGGGGGATTTTCATTGCCATAGGGCTCTAGCAATTTCATCGATTCCATGAAATCAAATGTCAAGTCGTCAAAATTGACTTCAGAATCAATTGGCAATTTGGCAATCACGTCATTGTCTTGAAGCTCTTTTTCGGCAGCAGCGATAAATCTTTTCTTAAACTCTTCTATATTGGATTCTTTTATCGTAAAACCTGCCGCAAAGTCATGCCCGCCAAAGCTGATGAGAAGATCGCTATTTTCTTTTAATACATTGAGTAAAGGAAATTCTCTAATCGAGCGAAGAGAGCTTTTCCCCACCCCTTTATCGATTGCCATGATGATCGTCGGTCTATTGTACATCTTAGAGATACGCATGGCGATGATGGCGATAACACCCGGATGCCATTTATGTGAACATAAGATAATTGCCTTTTGCTTTGTAATTTCTGGCTGCTTTGCAATCAGCTCTTCTACTTCTTGAATCATCACCCGTTCAATTTTTTGTCGTTCGATATTGTTAAGATCAAGCTCTTGCGCCATCTTTTCAGCAATTTGGGTGTTGCGGATCAAGAGGACTTCCACCCCTTTTTGAGGATCGTCAATTCTTCCTAAACTGTTTAAGCGGGGAGCAATTTTGGATGCGATTGAAAATGTACTAAGCTCATTGAGATCGATCTCTGAGATGGAAATAAGCTTAGCAAGACCTACTCTTTTTGTTTTGCGAAGCTGCCTGATTCCATAACAGACTAAGATCCGATTTTCTCCAAGCATAGAGCCCATATCGGCAACAGTGCCAAGAGCTACGAGATCTAAATAGCGCTTGAGATCAATTTTTTTTGCAGAGATCTTTCCTTCCGCCACAAAGTGATTGGTAATAGCGTGCGCAAGCTTAAAAGCAACGCCGACACCGGTCAGTTCTCTATTTGGATAGGGGTTGTTGAGAAGTTTTGGATTTAAGGTGGCGATGCAATGGGGAATTTCATCTGTTGGTTCATGATGGTCTGTGATGATGACATCGATCCCTTTTTCAACGACTTTGGCAATTTCAGCTGCAGCTGTAATGCCGCAGTCGACCGTAATGAGTAACTTGCACTCGCTTTTTAGCGCGTATTCAAGCGCTTCAACAATTAAGCTTTGCCTAGAACCCCCTCTTAAAGAGGCATAAAAAAACACATTGGCGCCAAGGCTTTGAAGAAATTCAGTGAGAAGCGCAGTTCCCGTCATTCCATCGACATCGTTATCGCCGTAGATCAGAATATTTTCAGATTCGGCGATGGCCCTACATATTCGATCGACTGCAACTTGCATGCCAGAGAGAAGGTATGGATCGAGCAGATCTGGAAGTTTTGCATAAAGATAATCGTGGATCTTTTCTAAAGAGGTAAATCCCCTAGAGACAAGGATTTGCGCAATTACCGGATGTATTTTATATTCCTTGATGATGCTTTCTTTTAGATGGGGATTTAACGTGGGATATGTCCACGTTAAATCTCCATTTGTTTGATGCCACGAAAGCATATCTTTAGCGCTCCAAAAGAGGGTTTTTAGGTTTGTCCCACTTCAGCTTTTGATCTTTTTTCCAATGAGCGGTTGTGAAAGTATAACATCACAGGAGATGCGATGAAAAGTGAGGAAAGTGTTCCTATCAAAACGCCTATTGTCATTACCAAAGAGAAGGCAAAGATTGTCTTTCCGCCTAAGATCACAAGTGCTAAAAGAACTAAAAGGGTCGTTCCAGAAGTCATCAACGTACGGCTTAAGGTGACATTTAAAGACTGATTGATCAGTTCAACAAATGGCATTTTGCGGTAGATTTTTGTGTCTTCTCTTATTCTGTCAAAGACGATGATCGTGTCATTTAAAGAGTAGCCAATGATCGTCATGATCGCGCCTATCACCTGCAGATCGATCTGCACAGCAAAGCCGAGCTTATGGAACATCGCCAAAATCCCTAAGGTAATGATGACGTCGTGAATAAGTCCAACGACTGCGCCAAGGGCGAAGTTAATCTCAAAGCGGATGGTGATGTAGATAAGGATACTTACCAGCGCAATCGCAAGAGCCATGATCGCGTTGTTTCGCATTGTTTGTGAAAGTTGTCCACTCATTACAGACCAGTCGCGATCAAGAGTATCAAGCTGCGATGGCTGTATTTCAAGACCGCGCGCTGCTAATGCTTTTACTACCCATGTCAAGCGAGGATTTGTCTCGTAAGGGTAAGTAGCCACGATATCTTTTGTCTCTTCAGGCATGTTATAAAAGGGGTGATCCTTTTCTTCCATGCTGATGCCCAGCTGAATTTTCACTTGGCTGGGGCGGCTTAGCTCTCTTACCTGGATATCATTGCGCGTAGCGCCACTTGCAAGAAGAGCATCGGCTACAAGTAAGCGATAATCTTGTTTTTGCGTATCTTTTTCTTTTAGATCGGTCACAAGTGAGTAGCCGCCAGTAAAGTCCATGCCAAGCATTGTATTGCGCTGTGAGATAAAGAGGTATGTGCCAACTGCCATCACAACAAGCGAGATGACGAGAGCTTTTTTCGTCTGCGCCATGAAGTTAAAATGGGCACTTCCAATGAACTGAGACATTTTAAGCTCTTTATGTGCAGGGTTTTTGACCCATCCCGCAAAGTAGTAACGCGTCATAAACAGCGCCGTGAACATCGATGAGACAATACCGACGATAAGAGAAACGGCAAACCCTTTGATTGGGCCTGAGTCAAACTGAATCAGAATCACCGCTGCTAAAATTGTCGTGATGTTAGAGTCAAAAATGGCGCTAAATGCTTTTGAATACCCTGCTTGAATCGATGAGGCGATGCGGCGAGTTTTTGCAAATTCTTCCCGGATTCTTTCAAAAACTAAAACGTTTGCATCCACTGCCATCCCGATTGTAAGTACGATACCTGCAATGGTTGGAAGCGTGAGCGCTGCGCCAAGATTTTGCAAGACTCCCCACATGATTAAGAGGTTAAGTAATACAGCAACTGTAGCCACAACCCCAGCAAAGTGGTAATAGCCGATCATTGCGACGACGACGAGAGCCACTGCCACTAAAGAGGCGACAATGCCGCTTCTTCTTTCCTCTTTTCCAAGCTCTGGGCTCACATTTTGCTCAGAGAGAATTTTAGGTGTAAAAGAGAGCGATCCGGCTTTTAAGTCAGCAGCTAGTTGACTGATTTCTCTTTGTGTAAATCTACCTGTGATCAGTCCCCCTTCACGCAATGGCGCTTCAAGGTTTGGCTTAGTCACCACATGACCATTTAAGATCACAGCCATTCTAAAGCCTCTTCCGCCTGTGTAGGCTTCTTTAGGCGTCCCTGTAATTTGCTCTTTAGCAAATTGGGAAGTCCATGCGTAAAAGTCATCGCGAGGATTGCCTTGTCTTTCTTGCGATCTCTCATATGCGCTCTTAACCCCGAAGTTGAGAGTATTGCCTTTGCTCGGATCGTAGCTGACGTGGATGTTTTCTAAGTTTGCCCCTTCTAATGCGTAGTTATGGAATACGAAGAGAAGCGGGTGTGACTGACCGTCCCACTCCATGAAATCATTGCCGCGAAGCACAGCTACGCTTGATAACGTATCGTTAAAAGAAGATGAAAGGCTTCTTTCTTTAGGATTGTCGATGCGAAGACCATTGTCCCAAAGCAGTTTAGCAATTTCGCTCATCGGTTTTGGATTTTGTGTATCGCTCGCTTGCTCGCCTAAATGGTGCCAGGCGATTTCGTTAATGCTTTCGATGTCTTTGCGGTTAGTCACGACCGCTTCATTCCACACGTTTTGCAAGAACTGATTGACTGTGTCTTTTAAAGCGCTATTTGGCGATGAAAACTTTTCATTGACGATGTGAAAATACATCGCAGATGCCTTGACAAGTTCTGATGCCGAAAGGCCTTGAGAACCTGGAAAGTCGAGGATGATATTGTTATTTTCGATGTGGATATTGCGCTCTGCGACACCCATTTTATTAATGCGCGTGTAAAGCTCGTTTACGACTTGTTTGATATCATCTGGATTTGTCACCGTGCGATTATTGTGATCTCTTAGGCCAATACGCACTGTTTTTCCGCCTGATAGGTCAAGACCCCATTTAAGAATCTTTCTCTCATCGCCGCGGAAGTATTTGACAAAGCTTAATGTCAAATTTTGCCAGTAGACGTTTTTAGTCGGCTTTGGCACTAAGTATTTGCTTGTCGCATTGAGGTCGACTTGCGCAGAAGAGTACTCTTCTTTCCACTTAAGTAGATCTTGTTGGGCGAGATCGTCGATCTTATTTAATGCTAAGAGGCGCTGTTCAACGTCTGTGAAGTCGAGTACTGCAAAGCGCTTACTTCCCTTAACTGTAAAGTGCTCCCTTGTCGCCTGAAGGAGATGGCTATAGTAATCACTTAATTCAAAGATGAAATCTTTACTAAATTTTTGCGCCATTCCATAAGAGGCGGCAGGGTAGCCGATAAATCCATTTTGCTGCAAAAGAGCTTTGAGCTGGTTAAA
Source organism: Chlamydiota bacterium (assembly GCA_013289325.1). GTDB lineage: Bacteria > Chlamydiota > Chlamydiia > Chlamydiales > Parachlamydiaceae > JABDAE01. The sequence continues at coordinate 6,029 of JABDAE010000031.1, read as the reverse complement.
ATCTGCCATGAATTGTTTGCTAGACTCGCTATCTGGCGTGCCTTGATGTTTTTCGGCAATCGCATTGAGTCCGCGCGCAATTACGTAGATGGAGCCCATGCGGAAACCTTCTTCAGGTGTGCCTTCCGAAGCTGATGGAGCAAAGACGATGAGGCCAAGCTTTTGCTCTTCCGGTTTTAGCTTTTTAAATGCGACATTATCTAGGACTGGATAAGCAGAAGGGCTTAAGTCGATGTGCTTTGGAGTCCAGCCAGCTGATAGCTCTTTTTTGATTTGTTCTGCTTGCTTTTCAGCAAGTTTTCCTAAATCAAGCGTTAGGAAGCTTTGGCTGTCTGTCAATGTATTGAGTGTTAAGGTGAACGTCTCATCATTTGGGATAAGATTTTCATCGGCTTGTTGATTGACTTTTGCAATTTTGTTGATGATGAGCTGATTAAGTCGATCTTTTTGGAAAGCGAGCGCCTCTGTCTTTTGCGTGCTTAAGCGCAGCGTTTGCACATCAGCAAAAAACTTAAGGCTTATAGTGCCTTGGTTTAAATCGATCAAGAGCGCTTCGACAAATGGATCTCTTCCTTCTAAATTTAGAATTTGAACAGAATCTTGCGAAGAGCTATTTGCAAGTGTCTTTGCGATCTCGTTATAGGAAAGAGATTTTTTTGCTGCCTTAAAGCTGCCTGCATTTTTCTTTATGATCGCAAGGGCACTTTCAAGAGATTTCTTTTGATGGTCTAGGACAGATAATGAAAGCTCTTGAGCATGACTTAAAGGCACTCCTTTTTCCTTGAGCGCTTTTTGCTCTTCAAGAAGAGCCGCTCTTTCGGTTGTCAGGCGCGATGTTAGACCGTCTGCATAAGAGGTAAATTTTTGCAATAAGGCATCTGGACTGCCTTTCTCAGTTTGTGCAAAGGTGCTATAGTATCTTTTGGCAATGGCAGGGCTACCTTTGCCGATCACCTCTTCCATTTCTACAATTTCTTTCGCAAGAGCGACAGCTGCGACATCTGATGCTGGGTTGTTGCCACTTTGAGGCAACGCTTTTAGCTGCTCTGCTGTTTTACTAGGGCCTGCAAAGCTTTGCGCAATTTGTTTGACTCTATCGTTAGCAAGCTCTCTATATTCAGGGGAAATGGCCCCATTTGCATCTAGTTTGGGGATAAAGTGAAACAAGGTTTTGGCATCTTGAGCGTTTAGGCCGATATTGATTTGTCTTGCCACCGTGACTTTGTCTTGGGTGTCTGATGCACCTTGAAATAAACTCAGTTGTGCGGGTGCAAAGGAAATTAAAGAGCCAGCTTTTGGTAAAAACTTTCTAAAGGTGTCTGCAGCTTTGCTGTCTGCAAATGTCACGTCGATTAACCCGGGAGATTCGCTATTGAGTTTAATGGATGTAGGCTTTACGTGAAGCAGTTTGCTAAAAGACTCAAGCCAGGCAATAGAATCGTTTTCTAAGCTTTGAGCCCTTGCGAGGGCGCTTGCACCGACTGCTTCAGCTCTTGGTAAATCGATTGCCGATTTTAGAGGTCTTGAGTAGTAAAAGACTGTGGGTAGAATATTATAAAGCGTTAAAATAAGGACAGCTAGTATCAAATAAAACTGCCAACGTTTTTGTTTTTCCATAGCAAACCGGTTCCTTGACTGATTATAAGGTGTTGAAAATGGTCAAAATATATACCGAAAGTATTTCAAAATTTGGATTTTTTGGCTTTGAGAAAAACCCGGGATCGAACGATCGGAACCAACCCAATATTATAATATGGGGCAGGTTCCGATCGTTCGATCCCGGGGATTTTCTCTTTGCCAAAAAACAAATTTTGCAACACTTTCGGTATAAGTTCTACGAAATTTCTTCGCAAACTCTTAAGTTAAGTAACGAAGGATAACAGATTCGGCAAAAAGAGAAAAGCTTTAACTAAGGCATTGCGCTTAAGTGCAGCTGAAATTAACCAAATGGCACGAGAAAATATGAGTGAAATCAAACTGGAGGATCTGGTTTGCAAGCCCAAATTGATTTCATATGCCCTCGACACATATGCTTAAAAACTTTACTTAAATGTTTGAAAGAAGTACACAGGATTGCGGTGTGATCCCTAAGGGATCGTTAAGAAATAACCTATACAGTTATCGAGGAGAAAAACGATTCAGATCGAGACAATTCTTCCGAGGAGAGTATTAGGTCATACCTCCGAGGAAGAATTGTCTCGAGATGGATCGATTTTTCCCTCGAGAACTGTATAGGTTATTTTTTAACGATCCCTAACTGTTCCACGCAGTTTAAAAATTAAAATTAATCATAAAAGAGAGTATGAGAGGAGATAAATATGTGTTTACCTATTTGCCAGAATGCTGAAATGAGAAAAGCTTATGAAGAAGATATAAAAAAAAGGGGGGGATTTAAGGGATGTGTCAGTAGAGGTGAACTACCCTCAAGCATTAGAGCCCCCAAAGATGCAAACTCTTATATAAAGAGCTCTAAAAGTAAGCGTTTCCGAGAAATTTTCGAGTCCTTTCTAACCCGTGACGGACATGATAGGGAATTTAGAAATTTTTTATTTTACTCTGGATGGAAACAGAAAATTAATGGGACATTCGATAATATCGACCTGTCGAAGCAATTGGAATCCAAAGGATATGTACGGACATCGAAGGCTGAAATACTCTACACTTATTCTCCAGTTTTGTTTAAGGCTATTTTTTTTACATATCGGTACCAAACTAAAGAGAACCTGCTTTATGGAATGGATCACGTAGTTTCAAAAAAATTGGCTAAAGCGATTTCAAATACATTTGAAAATAGCTATTGGCTTGAACATGATGAATATGGGCGCATGGCTTGTTTAAATTCACGCAACAATACAATTAACAGGAAGCTTATTCAATCCCGTATATTTTCCGGTGAATTAAAAAGAATGAGAAAGATAAAAGAAATTATTTATAAATATATGTTTTCTGAAATAAATTTTCAAAATCCTAAAAAAATTAGAACGTGTGATTTAAAGGAAATAAAAACAAAGAAAATGAAAGTAGACGGTAGAACAATAAAATACAAACTTCCTCACGAACCTTCTTCCATAATAAAATTTATTGATGCACTTACAGATATTAGTAAAAATTTTGAAAAAAATGGAGCTGATTCCAAGCCGGAGGCTCTGGATTTTTCTGCACTTATTCGATTAATGGAGTGTCAGGATGGAAAAATGGATGCGTTTATTTTGGAAACAATATTCAATGAATGTAAAATGCAACAGAAGATACCTTCTATATTACTTGAAAAGACTTCCAAGCTTTTTTTTGAAAGAGTGTTGTCTACAACGATTGCAAAGAAAGAAGAGTATCGACAGTTTATACAAAATTACCAAAGTGGAATTTATGATAGCAACAAAAACGATTTAGTAGGATGGATCACACACAAAACGGGGTGGGTAGCCAAAGTGCTATGTGGGGACCATTCTCGCAACGAAATTGGCAACAAAGATGTAGAAGTGGCTGGAATTTGTTATAATGGGGGTAAGCTATTTAATCATGATTCTGCGGTAATCGCTGCAAATTTACGGAAAAATGTGATCAGAATGGCTGTGATGGATGGTCTTGGTAAGAAACCGGAAAATGGTCAAATGGCCCAAGACTTAGCTAAAGCTTTTGCAGAACAAAAAACGATTGAGAAGGCTATTTCTTATGCTGCTTTATTTGGGCATAAGACCGGCAAGTCTGTCTTTTCCGTTGCAGAAATAGATGCAAAAGGAAAAGCAACAATTTGGACTTGTGGTGACTCAGGATTTGCAGTCATCAGTAAAGATTATACAGTAAAAGAATTTACGGTAAAAAAACTTAAGGGATTTCTTGAAGATCTTGAAAGTGCAAGTTCATCGGAGAAGAGTGAAATTAAAAATAAATACTTTAAAGGACGACATAATGTAGGAGACTCCTATTTTGGTGATAAAAATAAAATGCCTAAAGAGAATATTGTCACAATCACACTTGAGCCAGGTGATATTCTTGTGGGTGGCTCAGATGGATTATGGGATAATTTAACCCAATATGAGGTTGCAGGTGTTATTAAAGAGTCCCTGGAAAACAAGATAGATAATGTCGATTCCGTCAATGTGGCTGTGAGCGCATTGGATCAAGCCTATAGAAAACGATTCAAGCAACTTAGTGGAAGTTCAAGTAGTTCCTCGGAAAGTTTTTTTCAGAAAAGAAAAGAAGACAACATTACCATTTTAGTGGCCATCTACGATCCTCAAGATTCCACCTCTTCAACTTCATCATCGCAAAGTACAAGTGATTCGTACTACTATTCAAGTTCATCCTCAACACTATCTTCAGAAAATAGTGAAGAAAGGAGTCAAACAATATATAATAAATATTTAGAAGATTTCGACAAGGCAGGAAAGCTTGATTTACTCTACATAGATGAGCCTGATCGGCGTACCAAAGATTATAACAAGGATGAGCCGGGTTACACTCAGGCAATGAAGAATGCGTTTGAGAAATTTTTAAAAAATGGATTGTTTAAAAAATTAGATTTAGACCTCATTATTGAAATCCATGATACTTGTGTAGAAGGGGTTAAAAGAGAGAATAAGGATCAAAAATTCTTTGATTTAGGCACAAAAAAGGAAAATGTGTTTTCAGGTGGATATCATTTTGGGGCAGATGAGCCTACTGAGAATGCTAAGAAAGAATGGAAAACTCATCGATTGATAAAAAGCAATAAAGGAATGGCGCCTGAATCAGAATATCTAGCAAGGCTAACTAAAGGTGGAAAATTTGTTGAAACCCGCTGGACAAAAGAAAGGGTAGAGGAAATTTTAGAAAGGTACTATTCAAAAGTTGCGCAAGAAGACCAAGATGATAAAAAAATTAGGGAGATTGTTAGATGTTGTAGAGATCTGGAAATTTCCCATATTTTTGGTGATGGGAATCAAAGAACAATTGTCTTTGTGATTTTAAATAAACTTTTGATGGAGAACGACCTCTCTCCTGTCATCATGAAAAAACCATCCTGTTTTGATGGATATTTTTCAGTCGATGAATTGGTGAGGCATGTAAAAAGAGGAATGGAGGAATTCTATCACTCTTCGAATCAGTTAGAACTATTAAGTACCCTATCTTCTGAGAATTCAGCATGAATTGTTATAGGATATACTATCAAATTGGAAAGATGAAAAGGGCAGTAAACTGCCGTTTTTTGGATGATTTAGGTTTAAAATTACTCTTAAAGGAAAGTACAGGAGGAGATAAGTATGTGTTTACCCAATGGTGTCAACTTAGTGCAATCTACTGAAAAATAACATCTTACATTAACACACTCTTCGATACACATGATTCCGCTTGGGTTTGCCTACACTCTCACGTGTATAGGATCTATCGGGACGTATTTTGATTTTTGACCGACTTGCTATTCTTTTGAACCGCTTTTGAAACTCTTCCCCTGACATCTCTCCTAACACCGCCTTAAATATAGATTCTCTTAGCGAACCAAAAACAACATTCCTATTGATTCGCTCTTTAGGAGGATGATCCACGTCCCATGCTCCTTCTTCTCCCAAGCAATGCACTTGAAATAAATTTATAGCTAATACTGTTGCCCAAAATTCTTGCAAAACAGCATCTACCCCCGTTCCGGAAAAATTTTCTAATTCAAGAGATACTTTTTGTTTTTTATAGCCTTCCTCACAACCTATCCAACGCATCCAGTACAATCTAAATAAGCGATCTGCTGGTATGGTCTCCATATCTATAACTGATGTAAGGAGAACACAGACTTCTCCTGAGGGAAGAACGCGAACAATTAATCTCATTGCAGGCAAATCTGGATATAACTTTAACAATCTATCCCCTTCTCCGTTTCGCACTGCCTCATCAATCATATTGTTAAAGCCTCTCGGAACTCGAAACATCCAATCCGCATTGCTATCGCGCAACTGATCTATCATTTCTCGAGATATATACCCCCTATCAAAGAGAAAAAGTTGATTAGATTGGTCCAGGCCATGAAAAAAATCGGCTACAGACTGAATCTGAGTTTT
>JABDAE010000030.1 GCA_013289325.1 Chlamydiota bacterium | reverse complement strand
GTCTTTCTCCCGTAAGAAAAGAGGTGTCTGAAGCTAAGGCTACCATGGATAAATTTGGAAAACAAATTCCCGCTGGGCGAACAGTACAGCGCCTACAGCTATCGGATGATTCGCGCTTTAATGTGAAGGTCATTAAAGTGCAAAATATGTTCAGCCATCTCTTAGCAAAAGCTGGAAAAACTTTGGGATTGTATGCTGAAATACCCAGCGAAGAAGGTAAAGAAAAATGGTTTGTCAGTGTAAGAAGCGTGAGTAATCGCCTTCATTTGGAAAAAAGAGAAATACAAAAAGCAGCAGCTGAAGGAGAGGGTAAATTATTTGCTTTACTGACTAAAAGTGCAAAACTTCTTGAGATCACTAATTATCTAAAAGATTTATGTGCGCCACAGGATGTAACCATTCCACTCTCAATTTTACAAACGTTACTCTCTTCTGATGTAGATAAAGAGATACGAGATCGCTTAGCAGATGCGATGCACGCAAAGCCAAGCTCTTTTTCACACCTTTGCGATGTGTTGATCTTGTTAAAACAACTTGAAAAAAAACACAATGAACCTTTCCTCATAGTGTTGACTCGTGAGGTGAATAGGGTTTTGCAAGAGCCTTTAGCATCACTTTTTCAATCGCATACCCAAGAAGATGTTCACTCAAGTCAAAAGATTGTAGATCGCTTGCAAGAGCTTATATCTTTAGCATCAAATACAAATGAGCCTTTACCTTTCCCTTATCCTCTTCTCATTTTAAATACATTGCTAACTTCTGATAAGGAGATAAGAGATCGCCTAGCTGTTGTGATTGAAGCACAACCTAAGACCCTTTCGGAGCAGTGGAGTCAGTTGCACGACATCCAACACTTTTTTGAAATAGCTTATCGAAAAACCCAAGAAAAAACCCTGGAAACTCTTAAGAAATCTCCATGGATGTTAGCTTTAACAAAAGTAGTAGATCAGGCGTTAGAAATTTATTGCAAACAATTGGTTCCACCATGGCAAACACATATGGATCATATTCAACAAATCGTGGAAGGAACGGTTGTGGAGCCGGCAAGGGCCACTGGTGGACGCTCCTTATTAAATGATGTTAGATCAGTCGTTCCCGATGTGAACACTTTTGCGCATATCCATGCAGAAGCCTTGATTGCCAATTCAAAATATGAAGGTCATTGCGATCATGCCATTCTTCAATACATTGGCGCTTATTTGATGCGCTCTTCAGGGGATCACATTTTGCTTAAGATGTTTCAAGATGCTGCTCGCTTACAAAAAGCCGGTAGTTTGGGCACGCCTATTTCCTCTTGGAGCCCTCATGATACAGCTTCGTTTCAAAATGAGTATGAAAAGAGATACTTACTTTTTCATTCAACTCTTAAGTCTATTGTAGCAAGTTTAAGCCCAGGCGAGAAAACGCTTGTTCCTGCAGGGTGGAGCGGTATTCCTAATGGGCACTCTATGAAGGTGGAGGTGGAGAGACAATTTAATGGAAAGCTGACGGTAATTCTCTATAATACAGGGGCAGGCATTGACCATCATGCCACAATCGATGATCAAGGAGAGCGTTTTGTCCAGCCTTTCATCGAGATTAAAAATATTCCTGAAGAGAGGTTTTTAAACCCTTCTTTTATCAAGTCTTGGATGGAATTAAACTCCGTTGTAGAGTGGCAAGATGAAAGAGGCACTAAAATAAAAACCGATTTTGGTGAGAAGGATATCTATGGTCTTTTTCTAGAGTGTCTTGGTGGTGATGTCATTTATTGTAGGGGAAATCGCGAGGAATTTATTAGGCCACAGCAAGCTGGAATATGTGCTTGGGCTTCTTGTGAAGCTGTCTTTCTTAAACAACTAGGATTAAACAAATATCGTCAATTGATGAGCGAGCTTTCCTTGGATAGTTTGTGCGCATTTTATCAATCGGTTAATGATCAACCTTTTGATGAAGCGGAGCATCAATTGCTTAAACATGCGGTAAAAAGAGTCGCTCAAACAGCTTTAGATGCCTACCAAAGCGAATCTATTACACTTCAGCGTTTGCAAGACATTCACGCTACCTTAAAAGAGCTAGGGGAAATTTTAGAAAGGAGAGAAAAAGCGCATCACTTTGAAAAAGTTACTCACACGTCTCTTAATTTTTCGCCTTTTCCCGAATCTGAGCTGCAACCACAATCAGAAGAAGAGGCGCTTTCCCTATATGTACAAGGTGAAGTTACAAACACGGGAGCCACGTCAACAAACCAAATGGCAGCAAATCAAGAGCAAACAGCTGCGCCAATTAGTCGCTTTACCTTTAAAAGACTTGAAACTGGCACCCAGCTGGTCGCTGAAATGGAGCAATTGCTCACACATATTAAAGCTTGTAAGGAGAAACAAAAAGAGAAAGAGGGAATTGCCGCTTTTGTAGAGTTTTGCTCTATTTTAGCCAAATTTGAAATCGCAGGAGAGCCCTTTTGGACGCAAATTCCAATCGAAGAGCAAAGAGATGCGATTGTACTTTTAGCCGATCTCTCAGAACAATTTGTAAGTGATGGCCTAATCGAATATGGGGGCAAGTGGTATCTGCATTATATCGCTGCGACAATGCTTGAGCTAGGACGTGATCTTCCCGAAATTGGCGAGGTGAGATTTTTACTTGATGAGCTTCTCAAAGCTCAGTGGCAAGTAGAGAGTTTGGAGTATTATAATCAAAATAAGATAGTCTACGATCCAGTCCAAAGGGTGCTAAGAGAAAAATCATTTGAGATGTTTCACAAAATTTATAGTCATTCGGATGGGCCTTCCCCTTTAGAGCCTGATCTTGAGGAGGGGTCATTTAGAGTTTTAAACGATAGACGCTGTCCAATCCAACACGCATGCAATTGGGATGTTCGTTATATCAATCAAAAGTTGAATTCTGAAGAAGGCGGGCAGATCATCGCAGCTCTTCAAGAGAAATTCCCTGAAAGGGAAGAATTCTTAGATGATCGATTAGGTCAAGTGGCACTTGCCCTTACCGATTGGTATGGGAGCGTTCTTCCAAAAGCATTTTGTGCCTTGCGAAGGCAACATTTATTTTGTTATTTAATAGAAAATGATTACAGCGTACCTAAGGATTTAACATCTTTTTTGCGTTCAAGAAAGATACAAGGAGGAGACGCAATCGACATTGTCTTTGGTGCTACGAAAATAGCACTTCCTGCGCATTTAGATGAGAATAATCCAAAAGTGCAAGTCTTTAAGGGAGTGATAAATAAACAAAGAATCGCTGCCTTTACGGATGAAGGTGGATTTCAAGAGATGCCTCACAATGAATTGCAGGTGATGCATCAGTTTGAAAATCCATGGGAAAGAGATTTAAATTTAATGCTGGCAGAAGATGATCGCATCAATGGCAACCCCCATTTGGAGCAGCGTTTTCTCAAGGTACTGAAGTACTTTTCAGAACATTTGGAGGATTTAGGGGATAAAGGGGTAAGGCAAATTTGTTACTCATTGCTTTTTGAAAAAGATTATTTTGAGACGATCATGCAAGGCAATCCATCGATTGGCAAATTATTAATGGATCTCTTGCAGCAGGGGTATAGCTATTTTGAGGAAAGAGGAAAACTTGAAGAGTGCATGTTTTTTGTCGAAATGGGAATTGCCTTTCGATCAATTTCCACCTTAAGAGGATATCCGATCGATTTTCCAGCTTACAAAGCACTTTTGCAAAGAAAGCTTGAAGATACATCTTTATCACCCAATCAAAAGACGTTAATTTACAAACAACTCATCGCCTGTTTTGCCGATCCAAACGTAAAAGAAATCACAAAAGAAGAGGCGCAAATTTTGTTGCAATCGCTTTTCCACTTGCGAGTTTACCCAGGAGAAGCCACTCAGAATTTTTTAGAAAAAAATCTTATCTTTTCTAGATGGAAAGCCGCCATTCAAGAGTGCATTCAAAAAGATCCAGCGAGCATTTGTCAAGCGATCGCTTTGCAATTTGACCTAGCCGCATTAAACCTAGAAACGGCAGTTCGAGATGGCAAATTAATGCAAGATCTTGAAGTAGAATCACTTTGCAATGGGGTGGGACATTCCCAGAAGGTGAAGGACCACCCCATTGCAAATGATTCTACTTCAAGAGATTGCGTTAAGTTGCCGTCTCCAACTGCCGTTTCTAGGTTAAATGTAGAGTGGAACTCTGAAGATTATCCCCTTTGTAGAGGAGGGGATAAGTATGTATTAAATATAGAGAGCTTAGAGTTTTTTCTAGGTGGAAAGCCTCTGACAGGACTTCCCTTACCTATTGTAGAAGATCCTCTCTTTAAAGAGTTATTTACTCAACCAAATTACATCGGCATCATATCAGATCAACCTCAACTGGGAAAAGATTATCCCTTGTATGCATTTGAAGATGAAAGAAAAATTAAAACCCTTGTGGGTAAACCGGCAGGGTTGCCAGTAGAAATTTTTCAAGAGATCGATGGACAATGGTATCGCTTAGATACCTCTTTAGCACAAAATAAACGATTGCTGCCGAAGGACTTTATGCTGATGTGGCAGCAAGCATCGACTTGGATTCCAGTATCTAGGCAAGCACTTCAATTCGTTGCCATTCGCATAAGAGATTCTAAGTCATTAAAAACCAATTACATATTAGAAATTGAACTTTTAGCTAATCACACCATGCGATTAAAAGAGGTAAAAAAACTTGTAGAGGATGGACAATCTTTCTCTCTTGTGCCTTTATCTCGTTATCCCGATTCAGCGGTCAAAACCCATTTTAAAGATGCGATGCTCTGGCAAGATCAGTCACATAATTTTCAAGAGCTAGAAGTGATAAGATTGGGACTACACTTTGAAATGTGTCAAGATGAGAAGCGGGCGTGGAGGGCCATGAGCCAAGAGTACCCTGGATATTATGTCTCACCTAATCAACATTATCGAGGGATCGATCCAATTAAGGATGCAATTTGTTTGGAAAATGAGGCGGGAAAACGAAAGTTAGTGGTTCCCTTTGGCCAAGTGATTCCTGAAGAAAAAGGGAGTTTAGACAAAACTTTCGCAATTGACATAAATCCCAAAGAGGATAAAAGGTCAATCGCGATTGATCTCGATAAGACCTCAACGCTTATCCCCAGTCAAAAAGAGGCGCAAATTTATTTAGCTTCTTTATTATTAGCTCAAAAAGAGTACGAAGGCGCGCAGCGCCTATTGAGAGCCTCTTTTTCCAATGTTGTACCTTATAATGAGGAAGAACTTAAGATACTTCAGCACATCATCTTTCAGCCTGCAAAAGGTAAGGATGAATCTCCACAGGCACATGCTGTCGTTTTCGTAGCTTATGCTTTGATGATAAAAGAGGGAAGGACAATTCCAAGTGTTGGAGCTGACAAAAATGCACCTGATTTTTTTCAGATGTATCGCGCATATCGCGCTCAAAAAGGGCAAATCCCAGAATTGGCCTTATCTTTAGAAGAAGATGAGGTGCTGCAAAGGAAGTTTAGCCAATCTTTTGGAATAAGACCTCAAACAAAGGTAGATAATACTACAACTCTACCTTTATTTTATTTGTATCAAGAATCCTTCTACCAAATCCCTTTAGTCACAAGACCAAGACTTGTCGATTTGGTCAATAACTATGAGACGATCTTTAAGGATTTAGTTCAACTCAAGATGTTTTTGACTTTAGCGCCCCCCACTCAGATTCCTCAAGATATTATTTTAATCATGCAAGCAACTGATCATTGTCTTAAAACCAAGAAGACATACACCAAAGAAGCTGATGGGGTGGATTTTCCCATGAGTCCTCATGATTTTAAACAGCTATTTCAAGAGTCTGCGTATCAAGGTGAATATTTAAAAGTAGTAGCCCTCGCAAAGAAAGTTGATGAGGAAATTCAAGCGGGTATCAATGGTGAGAAGTCAATCACCAATTTACCTATTGATCAAGCAGCCCCAGCCTCCCATCCCAGAAGCGAGGAAATGCGTACCATCACCACCCGCAATGTGGGATTAGTAGCCACTTTAAAGCCTATTCCATTAAGGCAGTCAGCTTTAACCGATCGGCAAATGGAGGCAGTCTTTGTTACAGTTGATAACGAGAAAGGGTTAATTCTAACTGAAGAGGAAATCAAAGAGCTGCAAGCTGCAATATCGTCAGGAGGTGAAGGGGCGCAACCTGCAGAAGCTGCAAAGTTATCAGAGGCGATTAAAAGCTATTGGATGCAAAGAAATGAAGGAGATGATTGGCATCGGATCGATCCCAATAAAATTGAAAAAATCAAAACGCTTCTTCTCGTGCAAAGGACTGAAAGAGAGAAGAGGGCAAAACGCATGGAGTATGAGCTCTTGCAGATGGCAAATGCGCTTCCAAAAGAAGCTCAACAAGCGATTCTATTTGAAACGGAACTAGTGGGCAGGGTACGAGAAAAAATCACTATTGGTGATCTCATTTTATTGACTGCGCGCTTTAGACATTTTACCCTTTCCAAGAAGAATCCAGAGCTTGCAGATCAAGAAAGTAAACTTTTACAAATGTGCCTTGAATTTATGGATTATAAGGCAGCAAATCAGCAAGTCGGCCGAGCGATTCATCATCTTGAGCAACTGCAAGGGGTTCAAGAAAACAATAAAGAATATTTAAGGCTTTCTGAGCTATGCTATCAAGAACTTAACCGAAAACCCAATTATTTGCCTCATGAGTTTCCAGAGCTGCTTGTTTTCGAAGTTTTAGAAGAGATTGGTATACACGATTGGCAAGTCAAAGAACTCATGCGCCTCATTCATCCAAAAGATGGAGAAAGCCCTGAAGTCGTTTTAGAAAAAGCGCCAGGGTCTGGAAAATCTAAGGTGTATCTTCCAATGGTTGCCTTAGCCAATGCCGATGGGGAGCACCTTTCAGTCGTTGTGGTTCATGCGTCTCAATATGGCAACGTAGCCTTAGCAATGCAAACCACATCAGGTGATGTCTTTGGGCAGGTGGCGCATCGATTGGAATTTTCACGCGAGAGCGACACAAGTGTTCAAAGCTTACAAAAGATTTTGAAACAGTGTGAAAAGGTGATTAAAGAGAGGCAATTTCTTATCCTGACTGATAAGACAATGCACAATTTGATCCTTGCCTACGATCTATTAATGGATCAGTATCTCTTAAGTGACGAGGAGGCTTTAGACTTAGCCGAAAGAGTTGAATTGATGGGTCAAATTGTCCACTTATTTCAAGATAAGGGACGCGCCATCTTAGATGAAGCTGATCTTTTACTTAACTGCAAACATGAAGTGGTCTATTCGATTGGCCAAGCAGTTCCAATGGATTCTCATCATAGCGATCTGATTTCAGAGCTATATCGCAGCATCGAAAATGAGTTAAAAGAGCTAAAACCCTTTACTTTAGCAGGATATGAAGCGCTTAAACCCTCCCTCATTGAAGGCTTTGTCAAAAGTGACTTCGTTAGGCAGATGACAGATTATGATGAAGAATTATTTATCGACTATTTAAGAGGGGGAAAGGAGGGAGCAGAGTATGTTGAGAAAATTCAAAGCAAAAGAGTCAAGGATCAGCTCGCTATTGCCTTAGAGGAATTTAAGGAGATCCTTCCAATTGTATTAGAAAAAAGATGTGGAGAGCATTTTGGATATAGTGATGATCCAGAGAAAATTTTACCTGTTCCCTTTATTGCAAGTGGGGTACCAAGTCCAACCTCTGAGTTTGGTTTCCCGTATGTTCTTTTAAGTTATACGATGCAAACACTAAAGGCGGAAGGGGTCTCTTTTAGTCTATTGAAAAGCCTTATTAATGGGTTGCAGAATCGCGCAGTCTTAGAAAGGAAAGCAGATCCCACGCTTAGACTGCAAGACACAAAAGCCTACCATGAATTTCGCGAGTTATGCGGGGGGACAAGGGTCCCATTTTTAAATATTAATGATCAAGACATCGACAAAATTGCCGCAAGTTATAAGGGCAATCAAACCGATTTGCACGCCTTTGCCAAAAAGTATCTTTTTCCCCATGTGCTCCTTTATCCAAAGAAAATCACAAGCACTCCTTACACTCTTACTAATATGTTTAAAGAGATGAAAGGCTTTACTGGAACCCCTTGGAACCACAGCACTTACGCAAGCAAGTTGACAACGCTTCGCGATCCTTTGTCGATGGGAAAAACGCATGGGATCATTTGGAAAAATAGCCAAGTCGTTCATGAGTTAGAAACATCTGATTTTCCCGCGATGGTCCAAGAGATGGCAGCAATTTTAAATCAAGATGATTATCATGCCTATATCGATGTGGGAGCTCATTTTAATGGAGTCGACAATGAAAGGGTAGCTTATGCCTTTTTGGAAAACTTGCCCAAGTTGAAAGGGATTGTCTTTTTTAAAGAAAACCGCCTTTTTGTTTTAGAACGGGCGGGGCTGAAAATGAAGCCAATCGAGCAATGTGCGCTTTTAAGCGAGGAATTGTTCATTTATTACGATCAGTGGCATACCACAGGCACTGATTATAAAATTGAAGGCAAATCGCTGCTTTCTTTTGATAAAAACACGAAAATGCGCGATTTAGAACAAGGCTATATGCGCGATCGACAAGCAGAACAAGGATCACGTGTTGAATTTATTTTGCTTCCAGAAACAAGAAGTTATATGCGCAAAGACCTACAATTAGGTGATATGGAGCATATCAAGACAGCGCAGATTTTACGCACCGCTGAAAAGAATCAGGAAAAAGAGCTAGATGAACAGCTGCTTATGGCAGCTTTTGGGAAGTTAAGAGAAGGGGTGAAGCAACAAGAGCATAAGGTGCGCAAACTTCCGCTTAAGATGCTTAAAGAGAAAAAAGAGGTGATTTGGCCTTTGATTGGCGATCTAGTCCAAGATCACCCTTACGAGCAATTTGGCAAATTACAAGAAGAGGTCAAAACCAAAGATTTCTTTGAGCAAATGATGACCCGTACCATGGGAAGAATAGCACCCTTATGGGAGGATCCGGTACTTAGCACATGTCTTACGCCAAAAGAGGAATTAGCTAAACAGTTACAAGAAGATATTCATATTGAACAGCTTCCTCCTACGATCTCTTCTGCAAAAGAGCAAGCTTTTGAGCAGCTAGTAGAAAATGAAACAGAGGTGCAAAGTCAGCAAGAACAACAATCTACTGTTCAAAGGGAGACGATGAGCAGCAAAGAAAAAAGGTCAATCGCCTACCATTGTTGGAGATGGAAAGAAGATGTCATGACTTATAAAAAGGACTTTTACGATTGGGGCTCACTTCTTGAGTATTCGTCAAACCGTCAAGTTGAAGGTGTGCAGCCAATATTTGAAGTGGCAGATATTTTCAAAAAATGCTTTGATCTCAAAGAGTATGCCGATGTTTTTGATTTGTCCTATAGTTATAATTTTATCCCTATGGGGATTGCCTGCTCTTTTTCTCCTCGTTTTGATGCGTCACCTTTTGAAAAAGGGCATTTGATGGTGCAAAACTTACTCATCTACAGAAATAAAAAGTCAGGGGAAATTAGGGTTTGTTTGATCGCAGAAGCAGATAAGGGATTTTTTTATCAAAAACTTGCCCAAGATCAAATGATCCTAGAAACGGCAGTTCGAGATGCTAAATTGGCGCAAGATCTTGAATTAGAATCACTTTGCAGTGGGGCGGGACATTCCCAAGTGGTGAAGGACCGCCCCACTGCAAATGATTCTGGTTCAAGAGATTGTGTCAAGTTAGCGTCTCCAACTGCCGTTTCTAGGATGATCCTAGAAACAGCAGTGAGTGAGGATGAAAGGGAAATTGAAGCCACCCTTTACGATCTTACCCTTGGCGTTATCCAAAGTAATGATCCTGAAGTGGCAAGACATGTTGGAAAAACTTATACAGAAGGAAAAGGGTATCCTGGAACAAATCCAGAAGTCTTAAGAAAAATTGTTCAAGCAAAATTTTTCAATGGAGATAGTTTATATTCGCCGTTGGAGTTGGAAGTTCTTAAAGAATGGATTCAAGAAAAAGGCAAAAAGAGAATGAGACGCCTTTTTGAAGAACACATTCTTAAGTATTCTCTTGAACAAGCTAAGCTTTATCGAGGGAGTGACTTACAAGTCTTTTTACAGCAATTCCCGCTCAAAAAAAGTCCCTCTTAAATCTTTGATATAATAAAAATATTTTCGTAAACTTTTTGTGACGCAATACCCATCCTATTACCCATATGTGTACTATCGCTGCTGCCGCAGCTCTAATTTTATTTCGCTTCTACCCCACATTCCACGTCGCTTCGCTCCGTTTCATGCGGGGCTATCACACTTTGGTCACTGCCGTGACCAGCGGCGGCAGCCGCTTTCAGTGCAGCAGCCCCGCATGAAACGGAGCGAAGCGACGTGGAATGTGGGGTAGAAGCGAAATAAAATTAGAGCTGCGGCAGCAGCGATAGAAAAAAAACTTGCGCTGCCTCCTTGTCAAATTTTCCAGGTTTCAGCTGGAAGGAGTATATACTCTTATGGACATTTATGCCCTAAACATTCATTCTATGGAATATGAAAAGCCCATGTTATCTCACAGATTTTAAGATCATCCGCCCGCAGCATGAAATTATTCAAGAGTTTGCAATGGAATGGATGGTAGAGGCGCATACCCGGGCTGAAAAAACGATAAGTGGTGTATCCTTTGATGAAGGTGCCTTTAAAGAGAAGATTCGGCAGCGACTTAACAGAGTAGCGGCAAAACCTGCCCAGGTTGCAAAAAGAGGGCACGAGCTTAATGACTTTTTGCATACCGACTGGGCTAATATGTCGCTTTATAATCTAGACACTTTGCCCAATGGAGCAGGTCTTTTTAAAAGGCAGCTGTTTTATCAAGAGACTGTCGATGCCATTTTTGAGAGATTTTATCCTGAAGAGGAAATGCCTCCAAGTGATATTGTCCATGTCAGCTGCACGGGATATGCCTCTCCAAGTGGGGCTCAAAAGCTTGCAAGCGCAAGAGGCTGGAATGACACCTTAGTGACGCATGCTTATCACATGGGGTGTTATGCGGCAATTCCAGCGATTCGAATGGCGGCAGGATTTGTTGCGCAAGGATCAAAAAGGGCAGATGTCGTTCATACTGAGCTTTGTACGATCCATAAGAATCCGTTAGAGCATGCCGATGATCAGCTGGTTGTGCATAGCCTTTTTGCCGATGGGTTTATTCGATATACTGTTTTAGAAGACCCCAAGAGCAGCTCATCCTTAAAAGTATTAGCAGTAAATGAGCTCTTGATCCCCAACTCAAGTGAGGCGATGCAGTGGCGATTATCGGATTGGGGATTTAAGTTTACCCTTTCCAAAGAGATTCCTTACTTGATTGCAAGCTCGCTAATTCCATTTATTCAATCTCTTGCAGTAAAAGCTAATCTCCCTTTAAGCCAGCTTCTGGAAAAAGCCCTTTTTGCGATTCATCCGGGAGGCCCTAAGATTTTAGATAATGTCCAAAAACTACTTGGTTTAGCTCCTTGGCAAATGGAGACAAGTAGAGGCGTATTAAAAGAGTTTGGCAATATGTCTTCTGCCACATTGCCGCACATTTGGACTTCTATGTGTGGGGAAAATGATGTGGCAAAAGGCACAAAGATAGTAAGTCTTGCCTTTGGGCCTGGCTTAACAATTGCAGGCATTCTGCTGGAAAAGGTTTAAAAATATGTGGTGGCTTGCGACAATTCCCTTTATTTTGCAATGTGTTGCAATAGGAATAGATGAGGTGTATTTTCATTGGAAAAGGGGGCTTCCCAAGTGGGAGAGAATTGGGCACCCTTTAGATACTTTAAGTTTTTTGCTCTGCCTTGCCTTTATTCTCAATGCCCCATTTTCCCCATTAAACCTTAAAATTTACATAGGCCTTTCGATATTTTCCTGCTTGATGGTCACAAAAGATGAGTTTGTTCATAAACATCATTGCCCAGGTGCAGAGAATTGGCTGCACGCAGTTTTGTTTATTTTGCATCCTATCACACTTCTAACAGCTGGGCTGATGTGGCCCCTTATGCAAGGCGTTGAAGCACCTATTTGGATGGTCAAAATTTTGGATGATTCAATCGCTATGCATTGGTTTTTGGCTACTCAAACATTAGCGATCGCTGCATTTGCCCTTTATCAATTTACATTTTGGAATTTAGTATGGAAAGATTATCCGGTGCAAAAGATGTGATTAACAATAGCTTTTACGAGGCGCTCGGGGATAAATGGTATACGGCAAGTGATCATCCAATTGCGCTTTTAAGAGCTGAAAATACTCTAAGAGCGCCTTGGGTCATTGAAGAGGTCAAAAAGCAACTAGGCGCTCATGCCAAATGTCTGGATATGGGATGTGGAGGGGGATTTCTCTCTAACGCGCTTGCTGCAAGTGGATTTGATGTGACAGGGATTGATCTTTGTAAGGTAAGCCTTGATGTCGCAAGAAAATATGATCAAACTCGCTCTGTTAAATATTTAGAAGGCAATGCCTGCCATTTGCCATTTGAAGATGGATCCTTTGACGTCGTTCTTGCCATGGATATCTTAGAGCACGTCGATACGCCTTTGCAATTGATTAAAGAAGCGGCAAGGGTGCTTAAACCGAATGGACTTTTTTTCTTCCATACGTTTAATCGCAATTTTTTATCTTATCTTGTAGCAATTAAGGGGATGGAGTGGTTTGTTGAGAATACCCCTAAAAACATCCATGTGTATCCTCTTTTCATTAAACCTTGCGAGCTTAAAAGCATGTGCAAAGAAGAGGGACTTGATGTGATGAAGCTTATGGGCTTTTCTCCAAAGGTGTGTAGCCTTGCCTTTTGGAAGATGCTCTATAGAGGCAAAGTCCCATCCGATTTTTCATTTCACTTCACCAAAAGCCTTGCCACAGGCTATTGCGGATATGCATCAAAGTTATGAAAAAGGTTACAAATCATCAAGAGACTGTGCATTTGGTGTACCGGCCTAGTATGTTATAGGTGGGTATGACATAGCTATCCGTCCCCTTTGTCCCGACTTTTGGTAAAATCTGTTGAAGCAGATCCAATTTTTCAGGGAAGTGATCAGATTGCAATGATTCGACTAAATTAGACTCAAAAATTTCTTTTAAAGCTTCTAAGTCGTTAAAAGTAACTTTATAGGCGGCAACCATTCTTTCGATCTCTACTTTAAGGTCCATCATTTTTTGTTCATCGCATGGCTTTTTATGGTCTATTGATAAACATATATTTAACATTTGTTCAAGCTTTTGAAAAAGAGAGGGGTGAGTGGCATTGCCATACCTTTCCTCTTTTTGCAACTGCTCAAGAAAATTGCTGATTTCTATCTGAGGCTGCAAGTCTGGAACATTATTTTCAATGAATGTTTGTAAAGTTACCATCAATTTTTGACCAAATAATTCTATTATATAACTTGGGGCTATTGGACCACGCAACAGTTGATAGCACGCAATGAAAAATACTTTTAGTCGCGATTCATCGGATTCCCAAATTTTCATCATGTCAATGCTTAATGGTTTTTCATGAAGGTAAGTGGAGGCAAAAAAATTATAAAGCAATGTTGCATAGGCCATTTTCTCTTCATGATGATTCAAAAGAGGTAAATGAAAGTGTTGTAGGATATCTTTAGTCTGATAAACTGCCTGAGGATAACGTTTTAACAAGCTCATAGCAAGTGCATATCTTTTTTCAAAAGGGCTTGCCTTAAAAATAGCTCTTATTTCACTATCCTCTAAGCACTTAACAATCGCTTTACTGTCTTCAACAAAAAGTGTTAGCTCGTCTTGCTTGTTTAAGCTAAATCTTGCAATCAGTTGCTCAACTGCTACTTCGGTGTTATCTTCTTCCACATGATCGGTAAGCGCGATTACAAATTTAGACACGCTTTCAGTTAGATTCATGTCGGCAAGTGTTTTTTTTAGGCGAAGTAATAAGTCCACGAGTTGACCCTGATAACCAATCTCAAAAGCAGACTGCAAGGCGATTATTGGGTTATCAATTGAGTCGTTTAAATGTAAAAATCCATCCCAATTTCTAAATTCCTCTTTTTGAAGTAAGTTATAAACGGCGACAATTTCAGCTTCATTAAGAGGTGTTTTTTTAGCAAGTGCGCTCATTTTTTCATAAGAGCGCCATTGCCCTGAAAAAAGTGCTCTCATCAATTCATTGAGTGCTTTGATTTTAGGCGCCTCTTTTTGCCCTGCATATTCTCCACAAAAGCGCTCGATGAAGAGCTCTGAAAAAGCGTCAATTTCAATGATTTGAAAGTGAGAAGGCGATTGCTCCTGAAAAATAACTCTAGATACCATTTGAATGGTTGCTAGCAACTTGTTTGCCACTTTAGACCCTTGTGGCATAGCATTTTTAAGAAATGGAAGCACTATGCGGGCAAATCTATTTTCAATAGATTTAGGAATGGGGATATAAGCTCCAATATAAGCTTGAGTGGCAAAGAATCTGGCAATTGTAGCAAAAAACTGCAATTGGGCAGCCTTTGGGAATGTGCAAAAGCGCGCAGCAAATTTGTCGATTGAGTCATAAGGGAGATTTTCATCAAACCTCTCTTGCGTATAATCGCTTTCTGTCTCTGCATCTTCGGGAGGAAAAACAAGTGTGCCAGTAGGGGTAAGTGGGCTTGGATAAACAAGCGTGGATTGAGAAGGGGATCTTCGATTTGTTGTTGAAAGCGTCCCTTCTAAAGCTTTTTTAACGCTTGCATATGTCTGCTTCTCGGATAGGTCCATCTTGCTTGCGTCTATGCGTTGAAAAAGGGGAGCAAGTTCTATGGCTAAAGGCTTTATCTCCCATTCTAAGACAAAAGAAGCAAGCTCACATATATTGTTAAAGGATAAATCAAGAGGTGTAGTTTCATTTGTTTCGCTAGTTAAATACTCGTAAAAGCGCTGCAAGGCGAAAAGGGTTGATGGTGTAATTTCACCCTCTTTTAAAACGAGAGTCCCACTTTCTAGCCGCTTCATTAGTTTACTGGTAGTGACATCAGAGGCCCTTATCCATCCCCAAAAGCTGCATCCATCAAGTGCATCTCCCCCTTTTTCTACGACACGCACCTGATAAAGGTCTTGAGAAAAGTTTTGTTGAAAGATAAGCGAGATATTAGCAAGAAATTGAAGATGGCGGGCATCTTGGGCTTTTATCCCTATTTCACCTGCAACGTGCATTAGGTAAGGCAGATCGTAACGCTTAAAATTAATGTCATCTAAACTATGATCTCTTAACACCTGATTTTCAAAAGCGCGATTGGAAAACCAGTTTTCAATCAATTCAAAGACTTGTTTTCTTTGCTTTTTTATTAGATAAGGCCCTCTTTCTGTAAAGCGTGCAATTGATCCTACGATATTGCTAGGATTGAAAAGTGGAGATGTCATCAGGCGCTTCCTTACTTAAAATGTGTATATAGCCTTTTTTAAAATTTTATGAGATTTTTGTCGAGTATATACTCAAGCCACCTGAATCCTGGAATTTTGGCAGCGTCGGCTTAGCTGCAGTTTTTTGGTCTTCACTTAGCGCCTTGCCGCCCGGCAATGGTCGCTCGTTCCAGACCAAAAAACTGCGCTGCCTCCTTGCCAAATTTTCCAGGATTCAGGTGGCTTGAGTATATAAATAACAAGTTCTGAAGCGTCAACTTTATTAATTGTTTATTGCAATAGTGCTAATGTGTAGTGTATAATATAGTTATATAGATTGTTGATTTTGTTAATACAATTCAACATGTCATACTAGGAGGTATGTTATGCCAGTTCAAAATAACTCTCAAATTTACAGAGGTCAAAGTGTAGATTCTAATGTGCCATTTTCAAGCGAGATCAAGGGCAAACCAGGGGAAACAGAGGAAAAAATCGGTCGTGTTGCAAGCAGTGATTTGCCATTGCAAGGCCACAATGATGCTAAGACAAAACCCTTAGGCACTCATACAGCTCAAGCAAATCCACCTATGTCCCTAAGTTTAGCGACTAGAATTACAGCGGCTTTAAAGAAAGTTTTTGATTTTATGTTTGGACGCATCATTGCTTACATGAGTAAAACAAAGGTAGAAAGGAACATTGAAAATCAACAGGCAGCAGTAAAAAAATGGAGTTCAAAATGGAATGAGGGGACTAAAAAATTGGAAAAAGAGCGAGATGAAATTGAAGATAGCAGTTTATCAGAGAAGGAAAAAATAAAAGCATTAGGTAAGGTAGATGAAAAATTAGCCAAATTACGCGTTAAATCTCCTCCACCCGCTACATTTGATGAGGTTGGGGATTATAGTGATGAGAGCGATGAGGATAGCAAGAAGAAAGTGACTTATGAAAATTAGTCAGCCCCTATAGAAAATTGTCTTTTGTTCATGGTTATTAATAAAATGCCCTTTAAATACTGTGACAGCTTCACCTGTAATATGAATAGATGCTTCTTTGATGTCAATTAAGATCTCACCACTTCTTTTTGAGGCTTGAAAAGCCAAGTAATTGGTTTTACCGGTTTTGCCTTGCCAAAATTTTGCTAGCTTGCAGTGAGCAGCTCCTGATACTGCATCTTCAGGTATTCCAATTCCAGGGGCAAAAAGGCGGGAGGTAAAGTCATAATGAGTGCCATTATGATAGCCCCCTTGACTTGTCACAATGACTGCCCTGCAATTGAATTCTTTGAGCGCATCAATATTAAAGCTAAGATCTCTTACTATTTTTGCGTCAGCTACTTCTACGATAAAATCGTCAGCAACCGGGACGATGGAAAGGGGAGTGACCCCTAATATTTTGGCAAAGCGCTCATCAGTAATGGGAGCGCCAATAGTTTGCAAGGGAAGATGAAGAGTGATCCCTTTTTGATTTTGGCTTACATGTAAGGGGCCACTTAAAGAGTCAAATGTCACGCTTTTCTCTTTAATCAAAGCCTCTTCCCAAAGGATGTGCGCAGCTGCAAGGGTTGCATGGCCGCACATCTTCACTTCAGAGGTCGGGGTGAACCAGCGTATGTGGCACTTTTGATTCGAGATAATTTTGACAAAAGCAGTCTCTACTTGATTAAGCTCTTTTGCCAATTGAATGCATTTTACATCGTCTGCAAAATCTTCAACTATCACAACAGAGGCGGGATTGCCTTTAAAGGGGGTCTTAGTAAAAGTATTGACAAGCCATATGTTCATCTTAAACTGCCAAGAAAATTTAAAAGTACGCTTTTAGGACATCGATTTGGATACGTTCGAATATGGAAATGGGTTGCAACTCGTAAGGCGATAGCTTAAATGTGTTACATATTGCCTTTATTTCTTCGTTCAACTCTTTACTTAAAATTAAACAACCACTTTCAATATCGGTTTGAGCTGAGCGAAGATTAAAGTTTCCACTTCCAATATAGGTGACCTCATCGTCAAAGGTTGCGACCTTAGCATTAAAAAAAGAAGGAGATGACCACATGAGAACGTTTGCATTTAACTCTTTATATTTATTAAGAGAGGATTGGTAGATTTTATCCCAAAGAGGGTTGTTTTTTACGTCTTGGGTTAAATTGGAAATAATGGTGACCTCAACCCCTTTTTCGATTGCGGCCTCGATTGCTTTAGTAAATGCCTTGCTTGGTGAGTGGTAGGGACTAAAGAGTACAATAGAGCGCTCTGCTGAGTTGATAAGAGGGATCATCACTTTCATAAAAGAGGGACGCTCTGCAAACGGATAAGACATGAAAAATCTTGCAAGCGTTGAGTGAGAGGCAAGCTCTTCATTACTCGTCTCGGGAATAAAACTTGGTATGGGTAAATACATCCCAAATCTCATTTTAAGCATGCCAAGTAGTTGATGGGCATCTGAGGCAAGAGAGGGTGATTCTAGCAACAATTCAATATCTTGATAGCAAGTAGATGAAGATACGTTTGTTTCGCACTCTTCTATATGGTAGCAGTCTGCAATATTTCTGCTCCCAACGATCAGGGTACCTTGTTTTGCAAGTGGATCTGTTTGATCAGCGCCCTTTTGTGTTAAAAAAACTTTAGCGTTATTGGTGGCAGTGATTGTGTATAAAGTATATAAAAGTGAGCCTTGAAAATAATCCACTCTATTGCCTAAGAGTTCAAGCTCTTTTACCCTTTGCAATGTATCAGTAAGAGCCACATTAACTTCTTTACCTGCATCTGCATATGCAATTAAACTTTGTGTGAATGCGTTTGCCACTTTTCCGGGCCGATATTCAAAGCTAAATAGATCGATTGTGGAAAGTCTTGGGTCTATTAAAAAAAAGCCATCTGAGCTAAATCCAAGCAGCTCTTTTTTTAATTCAAATGACTTTTGCCCATTCGTCAATAGTTTATATTCACTTACGGGCCTTACGGGGCTAAGATCTTCATGTTTTAAGGCATAAAAAGTGGTTTTTGGATCAGCATATAAGAAAGAGCAAAGATGAAGGGCTGTAACGATATAATAAAGACAAAATTTATTACTAAATTTATTACTAAATTTATTCCTAAATTTATTCATTGAGTGTAACATCCTGCTTCTCCATTCAGCATTAGGCGTCTTATGATACATGTTACACATATTACGTGTCAATATCCGGCTAGCTGCAGTAGATCATTAAGATCCTATTGAGATCTTCAGCTATTTGTCCGGCTGTGAGGTGCTCTGTGTTTTGTTGAATTTCTCGATACGTGGCAAGCCGTTGTTGAATCACCCAAGGATTTTCAGAATCTCCTGCTAATATATCTGAAAGAGCTTCCTTTAACCTCGCATTATTTTGCTGGATATATTCCATAACTGCTTGGCTATTTAGCACAAGCTTATGCGCTGTGGTATATGCGTACGAAATAAGATACGTTTCATTTTCCAATTGCAAAAGCTTGTCCGTAAACTCATCTGTTAGATCTGGCTGATTCAATTCTGTCTCAAGCGTTGCTTGTAAGCATTCCCATACATCTTGTTCTCTTTGAAGTTCCGGCGGCAATTGTGGATCTAGTTGCAGCCGTTGTACAAAACTTTTTAAACGCTCCTTTATTACCATATTTTCTAAACGTGTCATTAATTTCATGCCTTTAGCATCTGCAAAGATGCGATCGATTGCCCTAAGGCACCCATATTGAATCCACGCATTGCGTTTTTCAATAGTATTTATGGCGTCCATTTTATCTTTTACTCTCATAAATTCCGGGTCTATTATTTCGGCGATAGTCATCCCCAAAGCAAAGACATCGGTAAAAGGACTTGGGAAACCTAAATAGACAGCGCTATCCCAATATTGATATCGTTTGCTATAGTTTGGCACGGTATAGCCAACAGGTATTGCAAGATCAAAATCTGCTATATGGCCACTAAAAGCACCAGTTTCATCGACATGCAGCAAGATATTTGACGCTTTGACGTCTCTATGCATTAAGCCAACGTCTGCCATTTGCTGTAAATCCTCTGCGACATCCGCAAGCACTTTGACCATGTCTTCAACTTTAAAGGGGATCGCTCCTCCTTCTTCTTGTGGCTTTTCAATCAATTCGTTTTGGCTATTGTATCGGGCAGCGCCTTTTAAGCTTCTCGGCACATCTCTTGTCAATGCTGCTATTGCTAAGTCGGAGTTATACCAAGGCTGCTCCATCGACATATATGGCTCGTTAGGATAATGGATTAAATTGCTTGGCGGCGCTGCAATGTTTCCCTGAACAATTTTTTGAATTTGATCATGCCACTTAACGCCTGTAAGAACGTTTTGCGCCATTCGTTCAAGTCTACTTGCTGTTGGCCCTCTTTCAAAGGCTTGTAACGTCTTAGGTGTGTAGTCGATTTTTCTTGCGCGGATCATTTTTTGCAAAGAATGCTCCTCTTTTGGCTGTAAGTCTAAATGGATTGTAAAGGCCTGCTGAGCATATACAACTTTATATTTACCCATCCCAAGTAGCACCCGATTTGACGCTAGTTTCACATCGACACTTTTACCATCGGCTGAAAAATGGATACTTACAACAAGGGGTAATGACACTTCTTTAGGATTTTCATCTTCTTCCATTACATCTTCTTGTGAGTCTTTAAACTTTGGAAATTTATACGTTGTTTCCAATGGATTAAGGCGATAACCATGATCTAGTAATTTTTTTCCTTTAGTATTTTGTAATGCCTCAAGAATTTCTCTTGAAAGTCCATTAGCTATATCAGTAAGATCTGTTCCCTCTAAGTACTCTTTTAATAGGTGCTTTTTAAGCTCTTGGATAATTTGGGAAGGAAAAACTGTCTTTTGCCTTACGATAAAACCTCTAAAAATGGCCTGAATTTTAACGGCTGCCTTATGTAGCGGCTCGTTGTCCCCTTGAAACATTTCGGTGTATTGAGATAAACGCTCCAATGCACTTTCTTGCTCTTCTAATGGAGCGCTCTCTTCTAATGACTCATCAGCCATTAATTCCTCTTTTAGGGGATGTTGGAACCATCCCAGTAGAGGGGAAAAATTCTCAGGAGATGGATTGAGCGGACTAAAACCACCAGGTAGTGACATATAACCCCCAAATATTTGTTAAGTTCATATGCTTATTATATAATAAAATTAATATAATTATATATAAATAAATTATGTAATATGTTAAATAATTTATTATCATTGAAGATTTTTTGAATAAAAATTGGAAGATTGACTATTAAAGCAATTTTTGATATGGTGTGTTTCGCTATAGATTCAAAGGAGTTGCTAAACGAATGTCTTCATCAATAGAGGCGCTTTTCTCATTGCCCAACCATATGGCCGCCCTTCAAGGCTGGCTAGGTATATCCACTTTTGAAATAGCTGAAATTGGGGGGAATGAAAAAAAACGAAGACAACTGATTGGCTCTATATGGAGCGCTCTTTTTTTACGATCTCAAGGTTTGAATGAGGAAATAATCAAAGGGGTATCCATTTTAGTTGACCACTTCTTCTCAATCGTAAAAGACTCACCCATTGAAATCGATGTGCTTAATATTATCACTAATGATTTAAACCTAAAAACGGCAGTTGGAGACGCTAACTTGACACAATCTCTTGAACCAGAATCATTTGCAGTGGGGCGGTCCTTCACCAATCGGGAATGTCCCGCCCCACTGCAAAGTGATTCTAATTCAAGATCTTGCGCCAATTTAGCATCTCGAACTGCCGTTTCTAGGTTAAATAATTGTAAGAAAGAAAAACCGTTACATCCAAAAACTCCTCCTATAGACCAGCCAGATAAGAAGGGCTTTACAAGATTGCAAAGAGCGCTTGATGTAGGAGGCAATTGCGCTTTAGTTTCCGCGTTGTTAGATATGGGAGCAAGTGTCAATGCGAAGGGTCACTGCTACAATCCTCCCCCTTTACTTCTTGCTGCGATGAATGGAAGAGTGGATGAAGCTATTTTATTAATCAATGCAAATGCCCCCATCACTTATGAGTGTAAAGTCGGCACACTTCATGAAATTATCCTAGGTCTTCTATCACTACCTAAAAATTGCAACGTAACTGTCGATATCTTAACTGTTGAGCATCAAAACCAGACGTTGCTGGATTTGGCAATCAAAGCAAAAAATGCAAAAGGGGTCAAAACTTTACTTGGGTGCTACTCTGTACTGCAGAAGTGTTTTTTTAAAACATTATCAAATCCATTGGCTGTAACTTTTCTTATTGAATGCGCATATGATGAAATGCGCGCACTTCTTTCACGCGTAAAGACTCCCATTTTATCAGAAGATGAACAATTGCATTTACTTCCCTTTTATTCTGTTGAAAAAAGAAAGCCCTTTCTTTCCTCATTAACGAAAGAAAAAAAAGAACAGATCGTGGGTCGGCAGGTGCATTCAGTTCGCTATGGAGGCGATAAGATGCAAGTGACAATTAAAGATTTTTTTCAAAGGTGCAGCGTACAATTTGCTCCTGAATTAGAACATCGTCCCCAGACAGTCACTTCCGCATTCGATGAGCTGCCCCTCTCATCCTCAATCGTTGCCGCATGCGATGATGAGCTTGCCACGCACTATTTACTTTCCTTCATGAGAGTTTTAAATCCAAGGCAACAGGAGATTCTCATTCAAACTCTTTCTATTGAAAGCCTGCAAAAATTCATAAAGGAAGAAAACCGCGAGCTACAAACGACATACCTAAGTTTTGCAACGGATGAGCAAAAAGTGGGAGTCATTCCATCTCTAACGCATCTTTTGCCTTCTTGTCATAAGAAAAAAAAGAAGATCAAAAGCTTAAACACACTTGCTGCGCGCGAATCTACTCTTTTGCAAAATTTTAACCTTTTGCGTTACTTAAAAGACCTTTACTCTGCCATTGCAAGGCAATCTTCTGTTATCAAGCTCTTCATCGATACAATCGATTCTAAATATCAAGAGTTTAGTGAGGCCTATCAAGAGGTACAAGCAAAAAAGGGTAGTTTATTGAAAAAAAATGTCAGTAAAGGGGAAGCCATAAGCCACTATTTTGATATGGTGACCTGTCAAATGATGAAAATGCCCTATACCGACAAAGGGACAAATCATTACACGCTAGATCTTTCTACATGGAAACGGATGGAAAGACATCCTATCACAAATGAATCCCTACAGTTTCAAGAAAACATAAAAGGGACAAAAATATACGTGATTGGAAATGGCGGCCAAGTCGTTCGGGAAATCTCTTGTAATCAATCTCTTAAGGAAGAGATCCAAAGCTTTATGATAAAACCATAATCACATTTCATTTTTGTGGCTTATATAAAATTAAGTAGATTTTTATTTGAATTTATAGTATATTTGCGAAATTAAATAGGATGTAGAGGAATTGAAATGACTGAATTTTGTCCCACTGAATTTTGTCCTTGTGGAAGCACAAAAGAATATGCATTATGCTGTAAACTCCTACATGGGGGTCAGCCCGCCCAAACAGCTCTTGAGCTTATGCGCGCAAGATATTCTGCCTACGTACTCAATGTACCAGATTATATTATGGAAACGACCCATCCGGCAAGTTCGAAGTACACCGACAATAAATTTGCGTGGAAAAGAAAAATTCGCCATTTTTCCACGCATTCTACTTTTAAGAAGCTTGATATTCTCGATTTTAAAACAAAGGGTGATGTGGCCATCGTGACGTTTGTGGCTCATCTTACGCAAGACGATCATGATGCGACATTCACCGAGAAAAGTTATTTTGAAAAGATAGGGGGCAATTGGTACTACCACTTAGGATATCTTGCTAAAGGACATGATCCAAGACTTGTGCATGCAACTGAACTTAAAACCCTTCCTCTTGCCTATTATGGGGATCCTATCTTAAAAAAAAGAGGAGAGCCCATTGTTGAGATCAATGATGAAATCAAAGAACTGATAGAGCAAATGATTGAGACAATGGATGCCTACGATGGGATGGGCCTTGCAGCGCCCCAGGTGCGCCGCTCTATTCGCTTGTTTGTCATAAGAACTCCCATTGAAGGTAAAGATGACGAAGATGATAGCTTTCAACTTGGGGACGTGTTGGTATTTATCAATCCGGTGATCTCTTTAAAAAGCGAGCACTTATGGGAAAGGCCAGAGTCGTGTCTTTCAATTCCACTGCTTAGTGGAAATGTCAAGCGGGAAAAAGAGATCACAATGGAATATACGACCCTTGCAGGGGCAAGGGTGATCCAGAATTTTTCTGGATGGCAGGCGAGGATTATTCAGCATGAGTACGATCACATAGAGGGGGTATTATTTATCGATCACCTCCCCCCAAGTGAAAAAGTCGAATGCGAGCCCTTTCTGAAAGGGTTTGAAAATAGAATGCTAGAAAAAATGAAAAGATAGAAAAAATGAAAAACTAAAAAAAGAAAAATTAGTAGAGAAAAAGGAAGTATCATGAAGAGAATTTTAAATAATAATAATATTGGAAGAGATTTTTTAATCATCGGCTCTTTAGTACTTTCTGCAATGGCACCTGCAACCATATCAGCTTTTCAACTCTCAAATGTAGAAATTAATGAAATCGATGGATACTCCCGCACTCAGCCGTGGCGCTCCATCCAAGAAAAAGCTAAAGATACAGTTGTTCAAGTCTTTGCTTATTTTGCAGAAGTAGACCTATTGCAACCCTACCTTTCTCCAAAGCAAGGAAGCGGTAGTGGTAGTGGATTTTTCATCAACGAAGATGGGTACTTGGTGACAAACGCCCATGTCGTTAATCAAGCAGCAGCGCTTTGGATTAGGATCCCATCTCTTGGGAAGTTTTCGATAGACGTGGAAGTGGTGGGAATTTGTTTTGATAAAGACATAGCTTTACTCAAAGTGACAGATGAAGGACTTAAGCTTATTAAAGAAATGCTTGGGAAAGTGCCCTATTTGCCGCTTGGCGATTCAGACAAGACATATAGAGCCGACGAAGTGCTGGCCTTAGGATATCCTCTTGGGCAAGAATCTCTTAAAAGCACAACAGGGGTGCTAAGTGGAAGGCAAGAGGAGATGTTACAAATGAGCGCGCCAATTAATCCTGGCAACTCCGGCGGTCCTTTATTAAATATTTACGGTCAAGTGATTGGAATTAATAGTGCGGGCATACTTTCGGCACAAAGTGTAGGTTATGCCATCCCTATTAATGATCTAAAAGTCATCTTACCAGATCTTTATACAAATAAGGTTTTGCGAAAACCCTTTTTAACTGCTGTATTGACCAATGCAACGGACAGTTTAACGGCCTACTTAGGTAATCCTCAACCGGGAGGTGCTTATGTCTGCAAAGTGACAGAGGATAGCCCCCTTCAACATGCAGGTCTTCAGGCAGGGGATATGATCTATGAAATTGATGGGCATCGCATCGATATCTTTAAAGAGATGACCACTCCATGGTCGGAAGATAAAGTATCTGTGTATGACTACTTCTCGCGTATTGCCATTGGCGATAAGATTGATCTTGTGGTATATAGAAAAGGGGAAAGAAAAGAGATCTCATTTACTTACACTCAGCCCAAATTGCCTACTATTCACAGCATTTATCCAGGCTATGAGCCGATCGAGTATGAAGTCATTGCAGGAATGGTCGTGACACCCCTTACCACAAATCACATTCATCTATTGGTGCATAATGCATTGGGATTGATTAAGTATACGGAAGTTAGCCATCGGTCAAAAAAGACACTGGTCGTGACCCATGTATTGCCTAATTCTCAGTTGGACAGATCGTCCACTATATCTGCTGGCATGACAATTAATACGGTCAATGGAAAAGAAGTACAAACCCTTGATGACTTAAGGAGCGCTATCAGGGGCTCATCAGATAGCGATTATTTATCGATTGAAGCGACAGATCACGCCACAAGGATGTCTGATCATCTTTTAGTCGTGCTCCCCTTTAAAAAGGTGCTTGAAGAAGATGAACTCCTTGCCTCGATATACCAGTGCCCCCTTTCTGAGGTCGTTCGCGAATTAATAGAAAAATAAAGTTTCTCATTCATTTGATTACTGTTTTGCTACCTGCCTCGTTGGAGAATCCCGAACAGTTTCGTGAATGCTGGGACCAAGCTATGGACACGTTGAGTAAGCAGCGAATGTTTGGACCTAAGGGCGATGATACAATTGGGACTTGTAATGAAATCATGGAGATTATTAAGGGATCTTCAAAGCCTATATCTTCTGAACACATCAAGCTATTTTTCACACATCTAGTTAAAAATGAGCTGCGTATTTATGCAGCCTGGGTTGTCTATCAATGTT